>JBBRIY010000033.1:0-13400 GCA_038220215.1 Propionibacteriales bacterium | reverse complement strand
TACTCGGCAACGCCGAACTACGACAACATGTTCGCCGGCTCCAACTGGGACGCCGACGACTACGACGACTGGCTGATCATCCAGCGCGACCTCAAGATCGACGGTGGCCTGGTTCCGGTTCTGGAAGTCGACGTCGTCGCTGCCCGCAACAAGGCAGCTCGGGCGCTCCAGGCTGTGTTCAAGAACCTCGGCCTCACCGAGATCACGGACGCAGAGGTCGAAGCAGCCACGTACGCCCGCGGTTCGCAGGACATGCCTGCCCGCAACGTTGTGGAAGACCTGAAGTCGGCCGAGGACATGATGAAGCGCGGGACAACCGGCGTGGACATCGCCAAGGCGCTCATCAAGGGTGGCTTCGAGGATGTTGCAGACGCCGTGTTCGGAATGCTCAAGCAGCGCGTCGCAGGTGACTACCTGCACACGTCCGCCATCCTCACTCGCAACTTCGAGGTGATCTCAGCCGTCAACCAGCCCAACGATTACCGCGGGCCCATGACCGGCTACCAGATCTCCGACGAGAAGTGGGCGATCCTGCAAGACATCCGCCAAGCCATCAGCCCAGAGAGCATCTGAGGTCATCACCATGGACGAGAAGACGCTCAAGAACATCATCGAAGAGGTCATGAAGGAAATGGCTGTCGTCGGGGCTTCCGCTCCGGCCGGCAAGCCAGCTGCACGGACGGACAGTGCCACCACCTCGCTGGTCATCAGCGAGACCGGCACGGCCGCACGAGGCACCAACCCGCGTGAGATCGTGATCGGGCTCGCCGCAGCCTTCGGCGGTAAGCAGACGCAGACCATCATCGGCCTGCCGCACGACCAGGTGGTCAAGGAAATCTGCGCCGGCATTGAGGAAGAGGGACTGAGCTACCGCTTCATCCGCCTCTTCCGCACCGCCGACGTCGGCTTCATCGCACACGAGGCTGCCAAGCTGTCCGGTTCCGGTATCGGTATCGGCATCCAGTCCCGGGGCACGACGGTTATCCACCAGAAGGACCTGCCGCCGCTGTCGAACCTGGAGCTGTTCAGCCAGTCCCCGCTGATCGACCTGGAAACCTTCCGGGCCATCGGCAAGAACGCCGCCAAGTACGCCAAGGGCGAATCGCCCAGCCCCGTGCCTGTCCGCAACGACCAGATGGCCCGGCCCAAGTACCAGGCCATTGCCGCGTTGATGCACATCAAGGAAACGCAGCAGCTCGATCCCAACAAGACGACCCAAGAACTTCGGGTCGAGTACCGGTAGGAGGTGACCAACATGGATCAGGAACAACTCATTCGGCAGATCATGGCCGAGGTCATGGCCAATCTTGGCAAGGACAGTGTGGCCTTCCAGAAGAAGTCGCCGGCTGCCGGCGGCACGATCGGCAAGGACCAGTACCCGCTCGGCGAGAAGATGCCGGAAAAGGTCTTCTCTGCGACGGGCAAGAAGCTCTCCGACTTCAGCCTCGAAAAGCTGAAGAACGGCGAGCTCACGGCGGAGGACTTCCGGATTGCTCCGGAGACCCTCGAGATGCAGGCCCAGGTGGCCGAGTCCGTCGACCGCGAGTCGCTGGCTCGCAACATGCGCAGGGCTGCCGAACTCATCGCTGTCCCCGACGACCAGCTGCTCAGCGTCTACAACGCGCTGCGCCCGTACCGCTCCACCAAGAGCGAGCTCTACGGGATCGCAGACGAGCTGGAGACGAAGTACAAGTGCAAGGTCAATGCTGCCTTCATCCGTGAGGCTGCCGACGTGTACGAGAAGCGCGGCCGTCTCAAGGCCGAGTGACGCTCCAGTGAGCATTTCGTCAGGCCCGGCCCGGTGGCCGGGCCTGACGAAGCCCCAACTCTGAGGACAAAGCAGCAATGGCATTGATCGCCGGTATCGACATCGGTAACGCAACCACCGAGGTGGCGCTCGCGGAGCTTTCCGCGGGGGCAGCCCCGGTGTTCGTTGCGTCCTCGATCGTGCCGACGACCGGCATCAAAGGCACGGCCCAGAACACCCAGGGCGTGTTCCAGGCCCTCACGGTCGCGCTGGAAGCGGCCGGGAGGTCCCTTGCCGAGCTCGACCTGATCAGGATCAACGAGGCGGCGCCGGTCATCGGCGACGTCGCGATGGAGACCATCTCCGAGACGATCATCACCGAGTCGACGATGATCGGGCACAACCCCACCACCCCCGGCGGCCTCGGCATCGGGGTGGGCACCACCATCGAGATCGGTGACCTGGGACGTGCGACCAGCGGCACGGCCTACATCGTTGTCGCCGACCGCAGCTACCCCTTCGACGATGTGGCCAACCGCATCAATGCCGTTCACGGCAGCGTGGACATCACCGCCGCGATCCTGCAGCGTGACGACGGCGTCCTGGTGCACAACCGGCTGACCCGAAAGATCCCGATCGTCGACGAGGTCAGTCTCGTCGAGAAGGTCCCCATCGGCATGCTGGCAGCCGTCGAGGTGGCCGACGTCGGCCGCATCATCGAGACCCTCGCCAACCCGTACGGCATCGCCACCCTGTTCAGCCTCACCTCCGACGAGACCGCCTCCGTCGTGCCGATGGCCCGTTCGCTGGTCGGCAACCGGTCGGCAGTGGTCATCAAGACCCCCAAGGGCGATGTCACCGAGCGCCGCATCCCCGCCGGCTGGCTACAGTTCATCGGCGACCGCACCTCAGAGGTTGACGTCGACCGCGGTGCGGAGGAGATCATGCGGGTGGCCGGCACCGTCGGCCCGATCCGCAATGTCCGTGGCGAGCCCGGCACCAATGTCGGCGGCATGATGGAGAAGGTCCGCGTCGTGATGGGCCGGCTCACCGACCGCGATCCCGCCGGCATCGAGGTCACCGACCTGCTGGCAGTCGACACCGAGGTGCCGCAGAAGGTCACCGGCGGCCTCGCCGGCGAGTTCTCGCTTGAGGCTGCCGTCGGCATCGCAGCCATGGTCAAGGCCGACCGCCTCCAGATGCAGCGCATCGCACACGACATGACCGCCCAGTTCGGGATTCCCGTCGAGGTCGGCGGCGTCGAGGCGGACATGGCCGTCCGTGGTGCCCTCACCACCCCCGGGTCGTCCATCCCCATCGCGATCCTCGACATGGGCGCCGGATCCACCGACGCCTGCGTCCTGCGCGCGGACGCGCCGGCCCGCTCGATCCACCTCGCTGGTGCCGGCAACATGGTGACGCTGCTGATCCAGTCCGAGCTCGGCCTGGAGAGCATGGAGGACGCGGAGAACGTCAAGCGTTACCCGCTGGCCCGCGTCGAGACCCTCTTCAACATCCGCCACGAGGACGGCACTGTCGAGTTCTTCGACGCCCCGCTTCCCCCGCACGTGTTCGCCCGCACCGTCGTGCTGCACCCCGAGGGCATGATCCCGCTGCCGCTGCGCCAACCGCTGGAGGTGATCCGGCAGGTCCGGATCAAGGCAAAAAAGCGGGTGTTCGTCACCAACGCCCTGCGGGCGCTCGCAGCCGTCAGCCCTACCAGCAATGTGCGCGACATCGCCCACGTCGTCCTGGTCGGTGGCTCCGCGCTCGACTTCGAGATCCCGCAACTGGTCACCCGTGCCCTCGGCGAGTACCGCGTGGTGGCCGGGCGCGCCAACATCCGGGGTACTGAAGGCCCGCGTAACGCCGTCGCGACCGGCCTCGTCCTTGCCTGGGAGGCCCAGCGATGACAACCCCGATGAACGCCGACCGCCCCACCATCCGCCTGCGGCTGAACGACCGGGTCGACGAGACCCGCATCGCAGAGGTCCTGCACGGCATCGAGGAGGAGGGCGTGCCGGTCGAGGTGACACGGCACGACCAGCTGAACCCGCTGCTGCTCGCCCACGAGGCCAGCCTCGAATCACGGCTCGGGATCGGCATCGGCATCAGCCTCGACCATGTGGTCATCACCACGGAAAAGCTGCCTGCGGAGTATCCGTACCTCGCGGTCGTACTCAACTCCTCGCCAACCATCGACCGCAGGGCCGGCGCCAACGCCGCCCGGCTCGTCAAACGAATGCCACTGTCCGACCTGAACGCAGAATGCCCGCACGCAATATGAAGGAGCAGCCATGCCACAACTGAGCCTCGGCACCATCGAGGTCTTCGGACTGCCCGCAGCCGTCGAGGCCGCGGACGTCGCCCTCAAGACCGCCGACGTCAAGCTGATCGGCTACGAGACCACCGATGGCATGGGCATGGTGGCGGTGAAGATCGAAGGCCAGGTGTCGGCAGTGCAGGCGGCCGTCGCCGCTGCCAGCGCGGCCGCCGGACGGGTCTCGAAGGTGTTCGCCACCTCGGTCATCGCGCGCCCCAGTGACCAGCTCCCGCCGGTCGTCTACAACGCCGGGACCGTCGGCTACGTCGTCCCGAAGGCTGCTGCGGCGTCCCCCGAGCCTGTCGTGGAGGCCACCCCCGTCGCCGAACCCCCCACCCCCACTCCCGTTCCCACCCCCGACTTGTCAGAACCTCAGGTTGCTCTGGCGACCCCAGACTCTGACAACTCGGAGACTGTGGTGGCCCCGGCCAGCGTTACGCCCCGCAGTACCTCCCGGACGCGTTCCACCAAGAAGTAGTGAGAAAGGAAAGCCATGAATGAAGCACTCGGGCTCGTCGAGACCAAGGGGTACGTCGGGGCTGTCGAGGCCGCGGACGCCATGGTCAAGTCTGCCAACGTCGTCCTGATGGGCACCGTGAAGGTCGGCGCCGGCCTGGTCACCGTGCTGGTGCGCGGCGATGTCGGCGCGGTGAAGGCTGCCGTCGATGCCGGCGCGGCTGCCGCTGCAGCGGTGGGCGAAGAGGTCATCAGCAAGCACGTGATCCCTCGTCCGCACGCAGAGGTCGAAAAATTGCTGCCCAAGAAGGCCTGACGTGGCCGCTCCGGACACGATGCATGTCGTCGAGGAGGTGACCCGCAAGGTGCTCACCCGACTTCACGACCTGGAACTCCAGATCGTCGTGGGCGTGTCGAACCGTCACGCCCACCTCAGCAAGGCCGATCTGGCCACCCTGTTCGGGCTCGACGCCATGACGGTGTACCGGAAGGTTCGCCAGCCCAGCGATTTCGCCGCGGAGCAGACGGTCTCCGTCTCCGGTTCGCGCGGGACGTTCCCGAAGCTCCGGCTGATGGGTCCGTGCCGGGCGAAGACGCAGGTGGAGCTGAGCTTGACCGACTGTGTCACGCTCGGCATCGATGCCCCGATCACCCAGTCCGGCCACCTGGACAACGCCGGGCCGATCGACATCCAGGGGCCCGCGGGGAAGATCCATGTCGAGCACGGCGTCATGGTGGCCGCCCGCCACATCCACATGGGTCCGAGCCATGCCTTGGCCTGGGGCGTCGCCGACCAGGACCTGGTCAAGGTGGCCTTTGGCGGCGAGCGCGGCGGCGTGATGGACAATTTCATCGTCCGCATCAAGGACGACTGGATCCCGGAGATCCACCTCGACACCGACGAGGCCAACGCCCTCGGCCTGCGCGACGGGGACGTCGGGAAGCTGATCAAGGAGTGACGACGACCATGGCGCCTGCCCTGATGGCACCCGAAGCGGCCATCCGCCGCTTCGCGGAACTGGTGCGTACCGGTGAGGTCGAGGAACCGCGGGGCGACCTGCGGCTCGGCATCGACCTGGGCACGGCGAACATCGTGGTGTCCGTCGTCGACGGCGGCAACCGCCCCATCGCCGGCGCCTGGGTGCACTCCACCGTCGTCCGGGACGGCGTCGTCGTCGACTGGGCAGGTGCGACGTCCGCCGTCCGCCACCTCGTGGAGGACGTGGAGCGCCGACTCGGCCACCACTTCACCCGTGCATCGGTGTCGATCCCGCCGGGCATCAGCGAAGGCGACACCAAGGTGTTCCGCAATGTCGCGGCAGCTGCCGGCCTGGAGACCGACGAGGTGGTCGACGAGCCGGTCGCCGCAGCCCGTGCCCTCGGCATCACCGACGGCTGCGTCATCGATGTCGGCCACGGGACGACCGGGGTGTCGATCCTCGCCGATGGCAGGGTGCTGAAGAGCATCGATGAGGCCACCGGCGGCCACCACATGAACCTCGTCCTCGCCGGCGCCTACCGGATCGACTACGAGGCCGCGGAAGTCATGAAGAAGGACCCCGCCCGCCGCGATGACGTGATCGGCGTGATCCGTCCCACCCTGGAGAAGATGGCCTCCATCGCCCAGGAGGCTCTGGTGGGGTTCGACGTGCCGATGGTGTACCTGGTGGGCGGCTCCAGCTCCTTCCCCAACGCACCCGAGGTGTTCGCCTCGCGGCTGGGGCGGCCGGTTGTCCGGCCGATCGAGCCGCTCTTCGTGACGCCGCTCGGCATTCCCATGAACGCCCCGCACTCCCTTGAAGGGCTCGACGATGACAGAGGCTGACGTGCGCGCCCTCATCCTCGACGCCATCCTCGAGCTGATGATCCCGGCCCCCCGCCGCGTGCTGGTCCTGTTCACCGGCGGTCTGCTCGGCTTCGACGACGCGGTCGAGGAGCTGAAGCTGCTGGCAGCTGCCGGCGTCCAGCTGGACTACCTGCAGACCCCGAGCGCCCTGCGCGTCCTCGACCAGGCGAAGATCGCGGCGATCGGCATGCGTGAGGTCTCGAAGAAGATGGTCGAGGAGCACGACATGCTGCTCGCGCCCACGCTCACGAGCAATATCGCAGCCAAGGTCGCCCACGGCGTCGCAGACTGCCTTGCCAGCAACCTCTTCGGCGAGTTCATCATGAGCAACCGGCTGGTAGTGGTGTCGCGGAGCGCGATCTGCCCCGACGGTGCGCCCAAGCGCGGCTGGTTCCCGAACATGCCGCCGGCCTACGCCGACCTGCTGCGCTCGAACCTCGCCGCCCTGGCTTCCTTCGGCGTGCGCCTGTCGGACGCCCGGTTCCTGTACCGCACGACGATCGCGGCCTTCGAACGGCGCGACGAGGCCCGCCGTGCGCCGGTGGTGGCGGCCATGGGCACCTCGGTGGCCGGTTTCGCCGCAGGAGTGGCTGCCTGGGCGGCCGCCTCCGCAGCATCCACGGCGCCGACCGGAACTGTTGCCGTGGCTGCGACGCCGTCCCTCCCGCCGGTCGTGCCCTGCTCCCAGAGCCTGATCAGCCAGCACGTGATCCAGCCGTTGCCCGACGGGGTCGAACTGCGGATCACCGCCGACGCGAAGGTGACCGCGATGGCGCTCGACCTCGCATCGGCCCGTTCCATCCGGATCTCACGAGAGGTGTGACATGTTCTTGGCCAAGGTTCGCGGAACCGTCGTCTCCACAAGCAAGGACGAGCGCCTTGTCGGATTCAAGCTGCTCGTCGTCTCCCGCCTCGGCATCGAGGGTGACTACGTCGGGTTGCCGCAGGTCGCCATCGACACGGTGGGCGCCGGCGTCGGCGAGACCGTGATCGTGACCGGGGGCAGTTCCGCACGATTCGCGGCCGCTCGCTCGGACGCCCCGATCGACTCGACCATCGTCGGCATCGTCGACGCGGTGGAGATCGGGCAGGAGTAGGCGGCATGCCCAACGTGTACACGCGCACCGGCGACTCCGGACTGACCGGCCTGTTCGGCGGCTCGCGCGTGCCCAAGCAGAATCCGGGGGTCGAGGCCTACGGCACCGTCGACGAGGCGAACTCGGCGATCGGCGAGGCGAAAGCCGTCGCGATGGACGCCTCGGTCCGGGCCACCCTGCACAGCATCCAGCAGCGTCTCTTCGTCGTCGCGGCGGAACTGGCCAGCGATGCCAAGGGCAGGGAGATCCTCGCCAACACCGTTGATCCCGCCGACGTGAAGGACCTCGAGGATCTGATCGACATGTGCCAGGTGGTGACCGGACCCCAGCGGGAGTTCGTCGTGCCCGGCCGGGACGTCCCGTCCGCAGCCCTGCACCGCGCGCGGACGGTGACCAGGCGCGCCGAGCGCCGGGTGCTGACCATGAGCGAGACCATTCCCGTGCGCCCCGAGCTGATCAAGTACCTCAACCGACTCTCCGACACGTTGTACGCGCTGGCCCGTCTCACCGAGCACCACCACGACGTCACCATGATCGAGCAGGTCGTCCGCGCGGCGGTCGCACGGGCTCTCGCCACTTCCGGGACCACCCAGGACTACGACCTGGCGACGCTGAAGCTGATGGCGGAGGCCGCAGAGGCGAAGGCGTCAGAGTTGGGCGTGCCGATCGTGTTCGCCGGCGTGGACGCCGGCGGCAACCTGATGCTCCTGCACCGCATGGCCGACTCCCTCATGGGCAGCATCGACATCGCGATCAACAAGGCCTACACGTCCGCGGCCTTCAAGCTGCCGACCTCTGCACTGAAGGACCCGTCGACTCCCGCAGGGGAACTCCACGGCATCCAGAACTCCAACGGCGGCCGCGTTGTCGTGTTCGGGGGAGGGCTGCCCGTGTTCGTCGCCGGCGGGATCGCCGGCGGGATCGGCGTCTCCGGAGGCACCGTCGATGAGGACGTCCGCATCGTTACACACGCAATTTCCGCAGTTCAGGAAGCGAGACAGCCATGACCAGCATCAGCCCGGAGATCGTCAGGAGGGTCGTCGCAGAAGTCGTCCGCGAGGTGACCGGACGCGGCACTGCGCCCGCCGGCCCGGCTTCAGCAGGTGACGGCATCTTCGCTGACATGGACAGCGCGATCGTCGCTGCCGACACCGCCTGGCGTGCCTACCTGAACTGCTCGATGAAGGATCGCGCCCGGTTCGTGAAGGCGATCCGCGACGTCGTCCTGATCCCCGAAAACCTCGAGTTCATGGCCCGGTCAACGGTCGAGCAGACCGGTATGGGCAACGTTGCCGACAAGATCGCCAAGAACCGGGCCGTCGCAGAACTCACGCCGGGAACGGAGGACCTGATCACCGAAGCCTGGTCGGGCGACGAAGGCCTGACCACGGTCGAGATCTCACCCTTCGGCGTGATCGGGGCGATCACCCCCACCACCAACCCGACAGAGACGATCATCAACAACGGCATCGGAATGCTGGCGGCCGGCAACGCCGTGGTGTTCAGCCCGCATCCGCGGGCGACGACGATCAGCCACTGGCTCGTCCGTACGCTCAACAAGGCCCTCGCGGAGGCCGGCGCACCGCCGAACCTGATCGTCACCGTCACGGAGCCGTCTATCGAGAACACCAACGCGATGATGCAGCACAAGCTGGTGCGCCTCCTCGTCGCCACCGGCGGCCCCGGCATCGTGAAAGCCGTGTTGTCCAGCGGCAAGAAGGCGATCGGCGCCGGTGCGGGCAACCCGCCCGTCCTGGTGGATGCCACCGCGAACATCGAGAAGGCGGCCAAGGACATCGTCGACGGCGCCAGCTTCGACAACAACCTGCCGTGTACCGCGGAGAAGGAGGTGCTGGCCGTTGCGTCCATCACTGACCTGCTCAAGTTCGAGATGCTCAAGCACGGCGCCTACGAACTGCGCGACGCCGCGTTGATCGAGCAGCTCACCGCGCTCGTCGTCGACGGCCGTCACGCCGTCACCGACTGGGTCGGCAAGTCGGCGCCCTCGATCCTGAAGGCGATCGGCATCGACGCGCCTGCCGGGACCCGCCTGATCATCGCCGAGGTGCCCTTCGAGCACCCCTTCGTGCGGGTCGAGTTGATGATGCCCGTGCTGCCGATCGTCCGGGTGAAGGACCTCGAGGAGGGCATGGACTTCGCCGTGATCGCCGAGCACGGCAACCGCCATACCGCGATCATGCACTCCACGGACGTGAACGCGCTCACCAGGATGGCCAAGCGCATCCAGACCACCATCTTCGTGAAGAACGGGCCGTCGTACGCAGGCATCGGGATCGGTGGCGAGGGCTACTGCTCGTTCACGATCGCCGGACCCACCGGGGAGGGCCTCACCTCTGCCCGCACGTTCGCGCGTCGTCGTCGCTGCGTGCTGGTCGGTGGCCTGAACGTCCGCTGACAACGCACGATGCTGGGATTTCAGCCCCGTGACATATCGTGGCGGGGCAGGGCAATCCGTCGTGCGTGGGTAAACGCTTACGGGGGCTGCCGGTATCGCTGGCTACGCTGAGCCTCAGGAAACGAGGAGGCAGCGTGCAGGTCTGGCCAGGTAGTCCGTATCCGTTGGGTGCCACCTACGACGGACGGGGAACGAATTTCGCCCTGTTCAGCGAGGTGGGAGAGCGCGTCGAGCTCTGCCTGTTCGACGACGACCGCAATGAGACCCGCGTCGAGGTGACCGAAATCGACGCGCACGTCTGGCACTGCTACCTGCCGCAGGTCGACCCGGGCCAGCGCTACGGCTACCGCGTCCACGGAGCCTACGACCCGGACGCCGGGCTGCGCTTCAACGCCAACAAGCTGCTCCTCGACCCCTACGCCAAGGCCACCGACGGCACGATCGACTGGGGCCAGCCGCTGTTCAGTTACAACTTCGGCGACGAGCGGTCCCGCAACGACGAGGACTCGGCCAGCCGGATGATGCTCGGCGTGGTGATCAACCCCTTCTTCGACTGGACGGGCGACCGCACCCTCGCCATCCCCTACAACGAGAGCCTGATCTATGAGGCTCATGTGAAGGGCCTCACCGAACTGCACCCCGACGTGCCGGAGGAACAGCGCGGCACCTATGCCGGCCTGGCCCACCCGTCGGTGATCAAGCACCTGCAGGGTCTGGGCGTCACCGCTGTCGAGCTGATGCCGGTTCACCAGTTCGTGCACGACTCGCACCTGCTCGAGCGCGGCCTGCGCAACTACTGGGGCTACAACACGATCGGCTTCCTCGCCCCGCATGCGGAGTACTCCTCGGTGAGGGATGCCGGGGGCCAGGTGCAGGAGTTCAAGGGGATGGTGAAGACCCTGCACGAGGCCGGCATCGAGGTGATCCTCGACGTGGTCTACAACCACACGGCCGAGGGCAACCAGCTCGGCCCGACGCTGAGCTTCAGGGGGATCGACAACCCGGCCTACTACCGCCTCGTCGACGACGACCGGCAGTACTACATGGACTACACCGGGACCGGCAACTCGCTCAACGTGGGTCAGCCGCACGCACTGCAGCTGATCATGGACTCGTTGCGCTACTGGGTGCTCGACATGCACGTGGACGGCTTCCGCTTCGACCTCGCCGCTGCGTTGGCCCGCGAGTTCTACGACGTGGACCGCCTGGCAGCCTTCTTCGAGCTCGTGCAGCAGGACCCGGTGATCAGCCAGGTGAAGCTCATCGCCGAACCGTGGGACGTCGGCCCCGGCGGCTATCAGGTCGGCAACTTCCCGCCACAGTGGAGCGAGTGGAACGGCAAGTACCGCGACGCCGTCCGCGACTTCTGGCGCCAGGAGCCCAACCTGGGTGAGTTCGCCGCCCGGATCGCCGGCTCCGCGGACCTGTACGAGCATTCGGGACGTCGTCCGTTCGCCTCCATCAACTTCGTGACCGCCCACGACGGCTTCACGCTGCGTGACCTCGTGTCCTACAACGACAAGCACAACGAAGCCAACGGTGAGAACGGTCAGGACGGCGAGAGCTTCAACCGGTCGTGGAACCACGGCGCCGAGGGCCCGACCAGCGACGTCGACATCCTCGGCGAGCGCGCGCGGGCCCAGCGGAACATGCTCGCCACGCTGTTGCTGAGCCAGGGCGTGCCGATGATCCTGCACGGTGACGAGGTGGGCCGCACGCAGGACGGCGACAACAACACCTATGCCCAGGACTCGGAGATCTCCTGGATGCATTGGGACCAGCTCGACCTGCCCTTGCTGGAGTTCACGGCCACCCTCGCCCGGCTGCGGGCCGACCACCCCACGTTCCGCCGCAAGAAGTTCTTCAACGGCCTCGCGGCTCGCGTGGGCGAGGAACAGCGGCTCAACGACATCGTGTGGCTGCGTCCCGACGGCCACAACATGGAACAGGATGACTGGGCGACGCATGACGCCAGGGCGATCGGCATGTACCTGAACGGGCAGGGCATCGCCAGCAAGGACGCCACCGGAAACCGGATCGTCGACCAGCATGCTTTGGTGTACTTCAACGGCGGTCCCGACGCCGTGGAGATCATCCTGCCTCCCGAGGAGTACTCCGAACAGTGGGAGGTCGCCATCGACACCGCTGGCGAAGGGGTCGAGCCGACCCCGCTGCCGGCGGGTGGCCAGCGCACCCTTTCGGGGCGCAGCGTCCTCGTGCTGATGGAGCACACCGGCGCGTCCCCCGAACCCCGACTCTCCGTGGCTGCGTCTGTCGAAGCCATGACCGAAATGACCGGATGAGGAACGCATGACCCGTACCCCCGTCAGCACGTACCGCCTCCAGATCACCGAAGACTTCGACCTGGTAGCGGCTGCCCGGACCGTGGCCTACCTGCACGAATTGGGGGTTGACTGGGTCTACCTTTCGCCCCTGCTGGCATCCGAGACCGGCAGTGACCACGGCTACGACGTGTCGGACCACCGCGCGATCGACCCGTCACGGGGCCGTGCGTCCGGGCTCGCGGCCCTGGCCACCGAGGCGAAACGGCTCGGCATGGGCGTGCTCGTCGACATCGTCCCCAACCATGTCGGGGTGGCCCGCCCGGAGGAGAACGAGTGGTGGTGGCACGTCCTCACCCTGGGCCAGGAGTCGCCCTACGCCAGCGCCTTCGACATCGACTGGGCGGCCGGCGGGGGCAAGCTGCGCATCCCGGTCGTCGGTGACGACGACCTGCTGCCCGATGGCCGCATCGACAACCTCACCGTCCTCGGCGGCGAACTGCACTACCACGACCAGCGGTTCCCGCTGGCTCCGGACACCGCCCGCGGTGCCGATGAGGACCCCAACGCCGTCCATGCCCGGCAGCACTACGAGTTGATCAGCTGGCGCGATGCGGACAGCAGCCTGAACTACCGCCGGTTCTTCGCCGTGAACACCCTCGTCGCCCTGCGAGTGGAGGACCCGGAGTGGTTCACGAAGTCCCACGCCGAGATCAAGCGCTGGTTCGACGAGGGCCTGGTCGACGGGCTGCGCGTCGATCACCCCGACGGCCTGCGCGACCCCGGCAAGTACCTGGAGGACCTGGCCACACTCACCGGCGGCAGCTATGTGCTGGTGGAGAAGATCCTTGCGATCGGGCGCAACGACGCCGAGGGCGTCGTGCTGGAGCCGCTGCCCTCGGGCTGGGCGACGGCCGGCACCACCGGCTACGACGCGCTGGCCCTGATCGACCGTGTTCTGGTCGACCCCGCCGGTGAACCGGGGCTCACCGACCTGGAGAACCAGCTGCGGAGCAGCGACGTGGTGTGGTCTCAGCTGGTGCACGAGAGCAAGCTCGCCGTCGCTCACACGATCCTCAACTCAGAGGTGCGGCGCATCGCGCGCGAGGTGCTCGCCAGCATGGACGCTGCCGAACTGCCCGATTTCGAGCAGGTGGTGGCAGCTGTCGCCGAACTGCTCGCCGACTTCGAGGTGTATCGCTCCTACCTGCCCGAGGGACGCGAGCACCTCGA
>JBBRIY010000032.1:0-13410 GCA_038220215.1 Propionibacteriales bacterium | reverse complement strand
CGCAGGCACCCAGGCGTTCACGGGAGCGATCGGGCCTGCGCTGGTGGGCACGAGCGTCCTGGCCAACGACCTGACGATGGGCGCAGCGTGGGCCATCAATCTCGCTGTCGCCGAGCTGGCCATCCGCCGTAGCGGGCCCGGATCCATCCGCGTCCCCGCCGGGCTAGCGCGGACATGACGATGGCGGGGCAGTCGTCCGCGGGCTACCTCCTGCGCATAGCCGGCCGACTGGACGCACGGTGGGCGGACTGGTTCGACGGGTTCACCGTCCACGGGGAAGCGGACGGCACCACCACCCTGAGCGGCGCCGTGGCCGATCAGGCCCAGCTGCACCGGATTCTCGCCAAGATCCGTGACCTCGGGCTCATACTCCTCTCCGTCGAGGCGATCCGGGTCGTCAGCGGGGCAGTGCAGCGGCCTGCGCGCGGGTGATTCTCGTCGAGGCCTCCAGGTAGCCCTCGATCAGGGCCAATTCGCTCGTCGAATAGGTGCGGTGCAGCTCGTCGAAGGCCCTGCCGATCGCTGCGTACGGATTCGGTCCGGACGCCAGCACGTTGGCGTCTGCGGAGATGATGACGCGCCGTCGATCAGCCGGATCGGTCTGCCGGGAGACGACCCCCTTGTGATGGAGCCGGTTCACCAGTCCGGTGATGGCGCCGGAGGTCAGGTTGAGCCGGGACATCAGGGCGCCGGCGGTCTGCGGGCCCTCGCGAAGAAGAATGCTGAGTGCCTTCAGGTCCGTGACGCCGAGACCGAGACTCGCCGCCGCCTGCGCCTGAAAGAGGGCTGTCTGGGTGGCGTGGACCTCGCCAAGGAGCCGCAGTCGCTCGACGAGGCGGGCGTGCTCTTCGTCCGTTGAGGTGTCCATGCCAGCATTGTGCACCAAGATGTCTTAGTGACTAAGATAATCGTTATGGTGTCGCTGCGGGACTTCGAGGAGACGCGGGTGCCCGTCGAGGGTGGCACGATCGCCTGCCATACCCGCGGCGTTGGCGAGGGCGTCGTGATCGTGCACGGTGCGATGCAGGCGGGCGCTTCCCAGGCCGACCTCGCAGCACTCCTTGCGGCCCACCATGCCGTGCACCTCATGGACCGGCGCGGTCGGGGGAGGAGCACAGCCCCAGGCATCGCGGACCCTGCCCTCGAAGTTGATGACCTGCACGCCGTGATCGAGGCCACCGGTGCCCGACGGATCATCGGCGTGAGTTCCGGTGCCATCCTTGCCGCCCGGCTCGCGCTTCGCGTCCCGGGGTTGCAACGACTGGTTCTCTTTGAGCCGCCGCTGTCGATCGACGACTCGATGGCGTTGGCGCGGACCACAGCCTTCGACGCCGCGATGGCCGCCGGCGACCTGGCGCGGGCGATGGCCGTCGCCATGCGGATCGCGGAGATGGGGCCGCCGTGGATGTTCCGGTTGCCGATCCCGTTGCTGGCCGTGATGTCGCGCCGCATGCTCACGCCCGACCGGTTGCCCCTGGTTCTCGGGCTTGCGGCCGATGTCGCCATCATCCAGGCCAACGCCGAGCGGGTGGCCGACTTCGCAGCCATCACCACACCGACGCTGGTTCTCGACGGGACGGCGACCAGGCCGTACCTGCGGAAGGCGGCCGCTGCTGTCGCCGCCACCATCCCGGGAGCACGCCGGGTCAGCCTCGATGGCCTCCACCACGCGGCGACCCAGAACCGCGACGAGTACGGCAGTCCCGAAGCGGTGCTGCCCACCGTCCGTGACTTCCTCGGCTGAGCCTCGATCGAGCTCGGCTACACGAATTGCGCGCTCGACGTCGCTTTGTGGGGGCTGCGACGCCAATCTGGCGATCGAGCGTGCGAATTCCGTCGGAATCCCACTGCGTGACGCGCGCAGCGCTACGGTGAATACATGCGTATTCCCACGGAGCAGAGCGCTCGTCACATGTCATCTCCCACAGCGTCTGACGGGGCCGGACGTGCTCTTGCGACATGGCAGACGAAGCGACCGTGGCTCTGGGCCATTCTCGTGGGCATCGGCGGAACCCTGCTGACAGCCTTCGGCGTCGGGTTCAGCCAGGTGCGGCACCTCGACCCGGTGGCGGCCACGTATGCGCAGGCTGCCTTCATCGCGCTGTCGGCGGTGCTTGGCCTGGCTGTCATGTTGCGAACCCGGCCGTCGCTGGCCGAGTACGGGCTGCGGTCCCCAAAGCGCCTTGATGATGCGTTGTGGCTGCTCCCGTTGTTCTCGGTCCCGGTCATTCTCGTCGCTGTGGCCGGGATCACCGTGACGCCGGTCCAGGCAGTCGCCTACGCGGCTCTTTCCCTCAGTGTCGGTCTCAACGAGGAGATCTGGTTCCGGGGGCTTCTCCTCGCCACGCTGCGGCGCCTCGGTAGCCGGACGGCGATCATCGGCGGATCGATGGTCTTCGGAGCCTTGCACCTCACGAACTTCTTTGGGGGCAGCCCGCCGCTCTACCTGGGCCTGCAATTCGCTTTCGCATGCCTTGCCGGATTCGTGCTTGCAGAACTCGTAGCCGTCACCGGCAGCCTCTGGCTCGGAATTGTCTGGCACTTCGTCTATGACCTGACTGCGTTCAGCACCGGTGAGGAGTTGAACACGGCCGGCTTGATCGTCCTCGTCACCACCTCGGCCGTTCTGGTGGCCTATGCCGTCTGGCTCTGGCGGAGGCTGCCTGTCCAGGTCACAGCGGAGGTCACAGCGGAGGTCACCGTGCTGTGATCATCCTCGAACTGACACCCCGCCAGGCGGAGTTCGCCGACGTGGCCCTGCGCCTCCTCACCCGCGAGGGCATCGGATCGGTCACCTTCCGTACCGTCGCCGCCGAAGCCGGGATGTCGCTCGGCGCCGTGCAGAAAGCCTTTCCCAGCAAGGACCTCATGCTCCGCGTGATGGTCGCACGGCTCCGTGAAACCTCGGATGGTCTTGTGCGGCTCGAGCCTGGCGGACCGACGGTGGAAGCGTGGCTGGTCGAGCGCATGTTGTCACAGCTGCCCCTCGATGAGCCTCGCCGGGCCGCCGAGCTGCAGCGCGTCGCCTTCGCCGAACGCGCGGCCTTCGACCCGGACATCGCCGCCGCTGTGGCCGCGTCCGACCATGAGTTGCGGGAAGCCCTCGCGGAGTTGCTACGGCAGGCCCAGGCCGCCGGCCAGCTGTCGGCGTCCGTCGATCCGGACGCGGCAGCCTGGGCGGCGCGCGCGTTCATCCAGGGCATGGCTGGCCAGCTGCTCTACGATCCTGCGCCTGAGGAATCCGTTCGACGACAGTGCGAGTGGGTTGTGCAGAACCTGCTGTGATCTCCGAGCCACCGACACCGGTGATCGCACGCACCGAGGTGGTGGACGGTGGGCGTCATCGCGGACGACGCGGCTACTGCGGGTCGGGCGGCAGGATTTCCAGCCTCGGGTACTCCGGCTTCCACATCATGCGGTAGATGTCGTTGATCGGGTTGGTCATCGGACGCCGGGCAAGGCCCTGGTCCTCTGCGGTCTTCGCCACGGCTTTCGCCACCGTCGCAGCTACCAGCCGCAGGTCATTCATCGACGGCAGCAGAGAGGCACCCGGCCGGTACTCGTTGACCAGACCGGCAAGGGCATCCGCCGCTGCGTAGATCATCTCCGGGGTCACCCGGGTGGCCTTCACCACGGACACTCCCAGGCCGAGGCCGGGGAAGATCAGGGCGTTGTTGGCCTGCGCGATCGTGTGGTAGATCTCGCCGTGCCGGATCGTGCCGTAGGGGCCGCCGGTGGCGATCAGCGCACGGCCGTCCGTCCACTCGAGCAGGTCGGCAGGGTGCGCCTCCGCCCTGCTGGTGGGGTTGGACAGCGGCAGGATGATCGGCCGCTGGCAGTTCTCCGCCATCGCCCGGACCACGTCCTCGCTGAACGCCCCGTTCTGGGCGGACGTGCCGATCAGGATGGTCGGCTGGACGTTGCGGACGGTCTCTGCCAGCGTGATCCGCGAAGGATCCTCCACGTCCCAGGAAGCGACCTCAGCCCGTGTGCGGGCGTACGGGACCTGGAAGTCACGCACGTGGGCCCCGTCGTCGACGATCAGCCCGCGGCTGTTGAACGCATAGAACTGTGCGTAGCCCGCCTCAGCTGGCAGGCCGGCCTGGGACATCGCCTCCCGGATGATGTCGGCGATGCCGACGCCGGCCGTCCCGGCGCCGTAGATCAACACCCGATGCTGCGGCAACCGGACGCCGGTGAGGCGGACGGCGGCGAGGACGGCAGCGAGCACCACCGCCGCGGTGCCCTGGATGTCGTCGTTGAACGTGCAGATCTGGTCGGAATAGCGGTTCAGGATGCGGTGCGCGTTGCCGGCGCCGAAGTCCTCCCAGTGCAGCATGGCGTGGGGGAACAGCTTGTTCACTGCCTGCACGAAGGACTCGATGAACTCGTCGTAGCGCTCGCCCCGCACCCGGGCATGCTGCTCGCCGAGGTACAGGTCGCTGTTCAGCAGCCCGAGATTGTCGGTGCCGACATCGATCACGACGGGGATCGCGCGCCGCGGGTGGATGCCGGCAGCGGCGGTATAGACGCCCAGCTTGCCGATCGCGATCTGGATGCCGCCGATGCCCTGGTCGCCGATGCCGAGGATCCCCTCGGAATCGGTGACGACCACCAGATCGACGTCGTCGGCGTCCAGCTCGAAGTCGCGCAGCGACTGCTCGACGAGTTCGGGGTGGTCGATGGAGAGGAACAGGCCGCGGGCGCCGACGTACTCGTGGCTGAACCGCTCGATCGCCTCGCCGATGGTGGGGGTGTAGATGATCGGGAGCATCTCTTCCAGGTGCTCGCTGAGCAGCCGGTAGAACAGCACCTCGTTGCGGTCACGCAACTGGGAGAGGTAGATGAACTTCGACAGCGGGGACGGTGAGCGCAGGTACTGCGCGTAGGTGCGCCGCATCTGCTCCTCGATGGTGGTCACCCGGCTCGGCAACAGGCCGGAGAGGCCCAGTTGCTCACGTTCGTCCAGGGTGAACGCGGTTCCCCGGTTCGCCATCGGGTGGACCAGGATCAACCGGCCACGGGCGCTGATTCGCAGCACCGCAACCCTGTTGGTGGTGTCCAGATCGAACTCGCGCTGTCGCATGAATCCCACTCCCCGGGGAAGCCCCGATCGTTCGGGGCCGATTCCAGCCCGACTGCCATCCTCCTCCTCGTGGCCGACGCAGGCGCACGGAGAGCCAGTAATTGCGGTGTATCGTATATATGGAAATCATCAAGTCGAGGAGTTGCTCGTGCCCGTACCGCGCCATGAAGCGAAGGCAGAGCTGTTCCGGACCCTCGGCCATCCCGTGCGCATCCGGGTGCTGGAGCTGCTCTGCGAACGCGAATACGCCGTACACGAGCTCCTCGCCACAATGGAGGTCGAGCCGAGCACCCTCTCCCAACAGCTGGGGATCCTGCGCCGCGCCGGCATCGTGCGGCAGCAGCGCATCGGCGGCGAGGTCCGCTACTCCCTCATGGTCTCTTCGATCCAGGAACTGCTCGCTGTGGCCCGCAAGACCCTGGGTCTCCTGCTCGCCGACCAGGCCCAATTGCAGGCAGATCTCGCCGAAGAGACGCGTGTCGACGTCGACGGCACCGCGTGAGTGCCGCCCGCCTGCTCCGGCTGATCGTGCGCACCGGGCGCGTGGCCGAACCGCTCAGCCCGGCAACTGACCACGGCCTCCAGGTGCGCGACGGCTTCGAACCGCCGCGTGCGCTGCGCGGCAGCGTCCAGGTGCGCCATGTCGACGCTGGGTCCTGCAACGGGTGCGAGCTGGAGATCGGTGCGGCCTTCGGCCCGGTCTATGACGCCGAACGCATCGGCGCACGGCTGGTCGCGTCCCCCCGGCACGCTGACGTGGTGGCCGTCACCGGGGTGGTGACCCAGAACATGGCCGAGCCCCTGGTCAACACCATCAACGCCACGCCGAACCCGCGGGTGATCGTCTCCATCGGCGACTGCACCCGGGGCTGCGGACAGTTCGCCGGCTCGTACGCCGTCGCCGGCGATGTCGATGACTTCGTGGAGGTCGACGTCCACGTGCCGGGCTGCCCGCCGGCTCCGGACGCCATTCTCGCCGCCCTGCGTGCGGTGACCCGCCGATGACAGTCGAAGCCGCGACCAACCTCGTCGACGCCGGCCTGCTGGCACAGCTCCTGCTCGGGGCGCTGGCTGTCGTGGCAGCCGTGGTGGCGCCGTCCCGGCTGCGGAGCCTGCTGTCCGGGGCCCTGATCGTCGGCGCGGGAATCGCCGCGGCGGTCACCGGCTCGGCCGCGCTGCTCGGCGACGTCGGGACCGGCGTGCAGATCCCGATTGCGCTCCCGCTGGCAGCACCCCTTGAGGCCCTGGTGCTGGCTCCTGACCAGCTGGGCGGGCTGTTCATGGCACTGGCCGGCGTTGTCGTGGCCCTCGCAGCCCTGTTCGGTATCGGCTACGCGCATGGCGCGGCGGCCTCCCGCACCGGGTGGACAGCGTTCGCCGTCTTCGCCGTCGGCATGCAACTGGTGCCGGCAGCAGCCGACGCCGTGACCTTCCTGCTGGCCTGGGAGCTGATGGCCGGCGGCTCGACCGTGCTCCTGCTCGCCGACCACGCGTCCCGCGAGCCGGTGCGGCCCGCGACGATCTGGTACGCGGTGATGACGCACCTGAGCTTCCTTCTCCTGCTGGCAGGATTCGGCGTCCTGATCGCGGCCGGGGGCGGCACCTCCTGGGCGACGATCGCCGTGGCCAGCATTCCCGCACCGGCAGCGACCACAGCCTTCGTCCTCCTCGTGGCCGGGTTCGCGACCAAGGCGGGCCTCGTGCCGGTACATGTGTGGCTGCCGCGCGCGCACCCCGAGGCCCCCAGCCACATGTCCGCGGCGATGAGCGCAGCGATGGTGAAGATGGGCGTCTACGGCATCCTGCTGCTCACGGTCCGGCTGCTGCCGGGCGGGCCCCGGTGGTGGCCGATCGTGCTGATCGGTCTCGGTGCCGGCTCTGCCCTCTACGGCATCCTCCAGGCCTCCGTGCAGGCGGACCTGAAGAAGCTGCTCGCCTACTCCACCACCGAGAACGTCGGACTGATCACGACCGCGATCGGGGTGGGGCTGCTCCTGCGGGGCTCCGGCCAGAACGCCGTGGGCGACGTGGCCCTCGTCGCGGCACTGTTGCTCGCCGTCAGCCACGCCGCCTTCAAGTCCGTCCTCTTCCTGTGCGCCGGTTCGGTGCTGCACGCCACCGGGGAGCGCGACCTCGACCTGCTCGGCGGCCTCGCCTCCCGAATGCCCTGGACATCGGTGACCTTCGGGATCGGCGCCCTCGGCGCAGCCGCCCTGCCGGTGACCTCCGGCTTCGTCGCAGAGTGGGCACTGCTCCAGTCGCTCATCCATGTGGACGCCCGGGCCGACCGGCTCCTCGCCATCGTCATCCCCATCACGATGGGCATCGTCGCCCTGACCGTCGGGCTCGGACTGCTCACCTTCGTCAAGGCCTACGGCATCGGCTTCCTCGCCCGTCCGCGCACCCAGGCGGCAGCAGACGCCCACGAGGCCGGACCGGCCATGCGCGCGGCGATGGTGCTGGGAGCGGTCCTCGTCGTCGGAATGGGACTCGTGCCCGGACCCCTGTCCCAGGCCCTCGCCCGCGCGGTGTCGGCCGGAGGCGTGTCGGTCACCGGTGGTACCGGCCTGATGCTCAATGCCGTCGACGTCGTCCTCAATCCGCTCGCCCTGACGCTTCTGACCCTGGCGATCCTCGTCCCGCTGGTCGCAGCGAACGCCGTCCTTGCCCGACGGCATCCCCGCAGGGACGTCGACCTCGCGTGGGGCTGCGGCGGCGAGCGGACCAGCCCGCGCATGGAGTACAACGCGACCAGCTACTCCGAGCCGCTGGTGCGGGTCTTCCGCTCCTCCCTGCAGGCCAGCCAGCTGGTCGACGTGGTGCGCCACGACGCCTCGCCGTTGCTCGTCGAACAGATGACTTTCACCCAGGAGACCGGGGATGTGATCGAGGACCGTCTGTACCTCCCGGCCGCCCGCTGGGCCGGACGGCTGGGCGACCTCGCCAGGGGTGTCCAGAACGGCAGCATCCACCGCTACGTCGGCTTCTCCTTCGCAGCGCTCGTCCTCGTGCTCGTCCTGGTGGCGCTGTGAACCTCGGTCCGGTCATTGTCGTCATGATCCAGCTCGCACTCGCCATTGCGGTGACGCCGCTGCTGATCGGCGTGATGCGCACCACCCGCGCCCGGCTGGAGGGCCGCGTCGGCGGTGGCATCGGGCAGCCCTGGCGCGACCTGCGCAAGCTCCTCTCGAAGGAACCCACGCGCGCCCCGGGCTCGACGATGGTCCTCTCCCTCGCCCCGATCCTGCTGATGGCCTCCAGCCTCGTGCTGTGCGCCCTGATCCCGCTGGCCAGCACACTGGCGCTGGCGAGCGTCCCCGGCGACCTGTTCGTTGTGGTCTCCGTCCTGCTGATCGGGACGGTGGCCCTGGCCCTCCTCGGCCTGGAATCCGGCTCGGCCTTCGGCGGCATGGGCTCCAGCCGGCACATGGTGATCGCTGCCCTCGTCGAACCGACCGTCCTGCTGAGCATCTATGCCCTGAGCGTCCCGGCGGGAACCTCGGCCCTTGCCGCCATCGTGCAGGCCCGCCGCGCCGACCCGGCGTCGCTGCTGAACCCGGTGAGCTTGCTGGCGATCCTTGCCCTGGTCTTCGTGGTGATCGCCGAGACCGGACGGCTGCCCGTCGACAACCCGTCCACGCACCTCGAGCTGACCATGATCCACGAGGCGATGATCCTGGAGAGCGGCGGACGCGACCTGGGCTGGCTGGAGCTCGGCTCCTGGCTGCGGCTCACCGGGCTGCTCGGACTGGTGGCGAACCTCGCCCTGCCGTGGGGCATCGGGCAGGACGCGGCACCGCTCACCCTCCTTGTCGGGATCGTCGCCATCACCGTCAAGGTGCTCATCCTCGGTGCGGTACTGGCCGCTGCAGAGGTGTTCATCGCAAAGCTCCGGCTGTTCCGGGTGCCCGAGTTGCTGGCTGGCTCCTTCGTCCTGGCGTTCCTGTCCGTGAGCGCTTCCTACCTGGTGTTCTGAAAGGGGGCCACTGATGTCGACCGACCTGTATCAACAACTGCTTGCGACGACGACCGGCCTGCTGCTGCTCACCGCCGTCCTCCAGGTCTGGGGCCGCTCCACCGTCCGCGCGATCGGGCTGCTGGTGGCCCAGGGCATCGCGCTCGCCGGGCTGGTGCTGACCGTGGGGGTGCATGCCGGCGAGGCGTCCGCGCCACTGATCGCCGCGCTGCTGCTGGTGGTCAAGGCCGTGATCATGCCCTGGGCGATGCTCCGTTCGACCCGCCTGATCGGCGCCACCCGCGAGCACTCGTCCCGGGTGAACCCTGCCGTCGAACTGATCGGGGCAGCCGGGCTCACCATGCTGGCCTTTGCGGTCAGCGGACCCATTCTGGGCAACCGGACCGACCCGGCATCGCAGGCGGTTCCCGTCGGTGTCTCGCTGGTGCTGCTCGGCTTCTGGCAGCTCCTGGTCCGGGGTTCTGCGATCACGCAGCTGGTCGGATTCCTGATGCTCGACAACGGCATCGCTGCCATCTCGTTCCTCACCTCCGGCGGACTGCCGCTGGTGGTCGAGCTCGGCGCAACGCTCGACGTGCTGCTCGTCGTCCTGATCCTCGGGGTGTTGGTGGTGCGGATGCAGGCAGAACAGGGCCACATCGACATCTCCGAACTGAAGGAGTTGCACGACTGATGGCCACCTTGATCTGGATCCCGCTGGTCCTGCCGCTGCTCCTCGCGGCGGTGAGCATCCTGGCCCGCAGCCGTTCCTGGACGCTCTGGCTGCCGGTCAGCGCGGCCGTTGTCCTGCTGGGCGTCGGCGTTGCGCTCGTCGTCGCGGTCAGCAGCGGGGGACCGCTCACCACTGCCGGCGGCCTGCTGCGGGTGGACGCCCTGAGCGCCTGGATGCTGAGCGTCGTCGGCGCTGTTGCCGTGGTCGCCCTCTGGGGAGGAATCCCGCACCGGACAGACCGGAACCGCAACATCGGCTCGTTCGCCAGCCTGCTCTGCCTGTTCCTGTTCGCCATGAGCCTCGCCGTCCTCGCCGACAACCTGGGCCTGATGTGGGTGGCGATCGAGCTGACCACCATCACGACGGCGTTCCTCGTCGGGTCCCGCGGCGGCAGCGGTGCGCTCGAGGCGGCCTGGAAGTACGTGGTGCTGGGCTCGGTCGGTGTCGCGATCGCGTTCCTCGGCCTCGTCCTGCTCTCCGCCGCAAGCCGGGGGACGGGGGAGCCCTCCCTGTCCTGGGTGGTGCTGCTCGCCCATGCCGGCCAGCTGGACCCTGCGCTCACCCGCGCCGGCGCAGCGCTCGCCGTTCTCGGTTTTGCCACCAAGGCGGGGCTTGCGCCCACCCATTCGTGGCTCCCGGACGCGCACAGCCAGGCTCCGTCGACGGTCAGCGGGCTGATGTCCGGTGTCCTGCTGTCGGTGGCGTTCTACGCGATCCTGCGGGTGCAGGCCATCACCGATGCCGCGCTCGGCCCCGAGCTGATGCGCGTGCTGCTCACCACGGCCGGCCTGCTCTCGCTGGCGGTGACCGCCGGCCTGGTGATCACGCAGAAGGACTTCAAGCGACTGCTCGCCTACAGCAGCATCGAGCACATGGGGCTGCTGGCCCTGGGCGCGGCAGCCGGTGGACCCCTGGCGATCGCAGCCGTGCTGCTGCACATGCTCGGCCACGGCCTGGTGAAGTCCTCGATGTTCGTTCTGGCCGGACGCATCCTCGGCTACACCGGCAGCCATGACATCGCAGACGTGCGCAACCTCTTGCGGCGCCGTCCCGACCTCGGCGGACCATTCCTTCTCGGGACCGCTGCCCTGCTCGGCTTCCCACCATTCGTCACGTTCTTCACGGAGGTGGCGATCATCGTCGCAGGTTTCCAGCGCGGCCTCGGCTGGCAGATGGTCGTCGCCTGCGCGCTGCTGCTCGTGGTGTTCGCAGGGATCGCGCGGAATGTCCTGGCGATGACCGTCGGCGCCGAGGCTGACCCGGACGCGGCCCGCACCTCGCACGCTCCACCGGACCTCCCGGCCCTGTACCGCCAGATCCCGATCGGACTCGCCCTCGGTGTCAGCGCCGTTCTCGGGTTCGCGGCCTGGCCGCTGGCCGTGCCGTTGCTGGACGCCGTGGCGGCGCTCGGGGGTGCGCGGTGAGTCGCCTCGTCCAGCCCGAGGTTTTCGTGGTCGACAGGGCACTGCTCGCTGAGACCGTCGCAGCCCAACTCTCCCGCGGCTTCCGGCTGGCGCTGGTCGCAGCCCATGAGGACGGCGCAGCTGAGGTCAAAGCAGCTGAGCTCGGCGCGGCCGCGCACGATGCCACCTTCAGGATCGTGCACGTGCTGCTCGGCTCGGGGGGCGAACGCGTCGAGGTTGTCGTCGAGGTCCCGCGGGCCGACGCCTGGCTGCCAACGCTCGCCGGCATCTCCTACCCTGCCGGACGGTTCGAGCGCGAGATGCGCGACCTCTACGGCATCGTGCCGCGAGGCCATCCCCAGCCCTACCGGCTCGTGCGCCACGGCCACTGGCCGACGAGTTTCCACCCGATGCTGTCGGACGCGGACCCGACCCCCTATTTCGGTTCCCACGCAGGGTTCCCGTTCGCGGAGGTGACGGGCAAGGGCGTCTACGAGATCCCCGTCGGCCCGGTCCATGCCGGCCTGATCGAACCGGGGCACTTCCGGTTCTCGGTTGTCGGGGAGACGATCGTGCGGATGTACCAGCGGCTCTACTTCGTGCACCGCGGCGTGGAGAAGCTGTTCGAGGGACGCGAGGTCGCCGACGGGGTCGCGCTTGCCGAACGGATCAGTGGCGACACCGCCGTCGGGCACAGCCTCGCGTACGTGATGGCCGTCGAGGATGCCCTCGGCATCGACGTGCCCGAGCGGGACCGGCTGGTGCGGGCGTTGCTGCTGGAGTGTGAGCGCCTCTACAACCACATCAATGACATCGGTGCACTGGTGAATGACGCCGGCTTCGGCATCATCAACCAGCACGCCGGCCGCCTCCGGGAGACCTTGCTCCGGCACAATGCCATGCTCACCGGACATCGGCTGCTGCGCGGCGCCATCCGGATCGGCGGCGCGGACCTCCTCGCTGCCCCTGACCTCGCGCTCGTGGCCTCGGTCGCAGCGGAAGCGGCGGAGCTCGCCAGGATCGCGACCGACCACCCGATGGTCGCCAACCGGCTGAACACCACCGCCATCCTGCCCGCGGCACGCGCACGGAGCATCGGTGTGCTCGGCTACGTGGCGCGCGGTTCGGGCATCGCCGTGGACGCTCGCGCCGACCAGCCGTTCGTCGACCTCGGACCCGGCTTCCAGACGGTGACCGCAGGCACGGGCGATGTGCGGGCACGCTTTGACGTCAGGGTCGGGGAGATCGCCGTCGCGGCCGGGCTGATCGCCGACCTGAGTGCGAGGATCAGTGCTATCGGCCCGTCGGCACGCGCTCTCCACCCGTCCGCGCCTGCGGCAGCGTCCGAGGGTGAGGGTGCAGGACTCGGTGTCGTCGAGGCGTGGCGGGGCACACTCGTCCACCGCGTCGAGGTACGGGCTGGGGGAGTCCTGAGCCGGGTGAAGGTGGTCGACCCGTCCTTCCACACCTGGCCTGCGCTGGGGATCGCGCTGGCGGACACGATCGTGCCCGACTTCCCGCTGGCCAACAAGAGCTTCAACTGCTCCTACGCGGGCAACGACCTCTAGCCGCGGGAGAAGATTCCTCGGCACGTCGTACGGGACTGTACGACCCCTGCCGTTTGCCTCCGGCTAACTGTTTCGGCGAGTAGCGTGCCTGTCGTTGGGTGCGCCGTTATGGAGGGGTCCTCGGCGCTGTGCCCAGCCACACTGGCGGACTCTCGGGTTGGAAAGGGGAGGGGTTTCCAGTCCCACCCGAGAGTGCGCGTGGTGAGAAGTCAGGTCCCCGGCGCTTCGTTGTGAGCGCCCAGGGACGGCTTCACTGGAAGATGCTCACTCCGCCGGGGCCGACCAGGAGCCCCACCACGATGAGCACGATGCCCCAGAGCAACTGCTTGCGGACGATGGCGAAGATGCCACTGATGACCAGGATTGCTGCGAGGATCCACAAGATGGTCGCCATGGAGAACTCCTTCCAGTGGCGCAACAGCGCCGACCGTTCATTGCGCACCCGAAGTGGGTGTGCAGGAGCAGAGATACCCCGAACGAGCCGAAAGCATCCGTCGGGTCGCGACGGCCACGTCCCCAATCTGGTCCGGGGTGGACCGAGTTTGGAACCGTCCCCAATCTGGTCCGGGGTGGGTCAGGGACGCGTCCGGAGGTTCGGTGGGGGTGATTCCAGCAGGGCCATCGCCGCAGAACGGCCAGGGATGCCGCTCACGCCGCCGCCGCGC
>JBBRIY010000031.1:0-13546 GCA_038220215.1 Propionibacteriales bacterium | reverse complement strand
GGTTCCGACCTGGTCATCACACCGGGCGGCAAGGGTGCCAATCAGGCCGTCGCGGCACGCCTGAGCGGTGGCGACGTGCGGTTCGTCGGCTGCGTCGGCGCCGACCCCTACGGCGACCTGCTGCGTGCCTCGCTCGCCGGGTCCGGCGTGGACGTCTCCGGGCTGGGCAACGTATCCAGCGCCACCGGCTGCGCCCTCATCTTCGTCACCCCCGACGGTGAGAACTCGATCGTCGTCGCGCCCGGCGCCAACCGGGCCGTGACGCCGGGCTACCTCCACGAACGCGAACAGGAGTGGATGGCCGCCGACCTGGTGGTCGTGCAACTGGAGATCCCCATGGACGCCGTGGCGTTCACCGCGGCTGAGTGCCGCTCGAGGGGGACTCGGCTCCTGCTGAATGCGGCCCCGGCAGCAGTCCTGCCCGCGGGTGTGCTCGAAGGCTGCGATCCGTTGGTGGTCAACGAGAGCGAGGCGATGATCCTGCTGGGTGACCCGCACGAAGCCTGTTCCGACCCGGAAGATGCGGCCCGACGGCTGATGGGCCTGGGCCCGCGCAGCGTTGTGATCACCCTCGGCGCCTCCGGTGCCCTGGCGATGGGAACGGACGGGACCATCCATCGTGAGCCGGGCCGCTCGGTCGAGGCAGTGGACACGACCGGTGCCGGTGACGCGTTCTGCGGCGCCCTCGCCACAGCACTCGCGGCCGGGCGGACGCTGGCCGAAGGCCTCGTGACCGCGACGGACGTCGCGGCCTTGTCGGTGCAGCGACCCGGGGCCCAGTCCTCGTATCCAACCTTCGCGGAGGTGCACCCGAAGTGAAGCGCGCAGGCATTCTCAACGCGGAACTCAACCGGCACCTCTCGATGCTCGGCCACACGGACACCGTGGTCGTGTCCGACTGCGGGCTTCCCCACCCTCCCGGCGTGCCCGTCGTCGACCTGGCCGTCGTCTTCGGGGTGCCCAGCTTTGAGGAGGTGCTGCGAGCGGTGGCGGCCGAGATCGTCGTGGAGGAGGCTCAGATCGCGGTGGAGTCGCTCGACCGGAACCCGGCTGTCAGGACCCTCGTCGAGTCTCTTTGCGGCAGCGCCAGCCTGGTGACCCATGAGGAGTTCAAGCGACTCAGCTCGCAGGCACGCCTCCTCATCAGGACCGGCGAAGCGACGCCCTACGCCAATGTGATCCTCCACTGCGGCGTTCCGTTCTAGGTCGGAGCGCCTCGCCCGGTGGCAGTCCCGGTGGCAAAACTGCATCTTGCTGCCGACCATCGCGCGCAGGAACATCTGTTCAGGTGCTCACCCCAGGAGAACCGTGTCCCAGTGCCCGAACCGTCCGAGTGTGGAGCTGAAGCTCATCCCAGACTTCGAGCTCCGGTGCGGGGGCGACCTTGTGACCCTTACACCGGCGACGAGGAGGCTGGTGGCCTTTCTCGCCCTCCACGCACGGCCGGTGCTCCGCGCGAGGGCGAGCGCAGAGCTGTGGCTGGACGTTGACCCACGCCACGCCGCGGCCAGCCTCCGTTCCGCCCTCTGGAGGTTGCCCGCGCGCGACATCGTCGGGTCGTCGAGCAGCCACGTGTGGCTCGACCCCGGCGTTGAGGTGGACCTCCGCCGGATCTCCCAGGGCACGCTCCTGGTGCTGAACTCGACCCCTTCGGAAGAGACGCTGCTCGCACTGGCCCATGAGTTGATCGACGTCGGCGACGATGTCCTCACCGGCTGGCCCGACGACTGGGTGGACGTGGAACGGGAGCGGTTCCGCCAGCTCCGCCTGCAGGCGATGGATCGCATCAGTGAGGAGCTCGTCGGCTGCGGTCGCTGCCTTGATGCGCTCCAGGTCGCGCTGGCAGCAAGCTCGGCCGAGCCGCTGCGCGAGAGCTCCCACCGGGTGGTGATGAAGGTGCACCTGCGCCAGGGCAACGTGTCGGAAGCGATTCGTGAGTACCGCAAGTACGCGGAGTTGCTGCGGGTGGAACTTGACGGACGGCCGTCCCAGATCATGAATGACCTGCTTGCCCCCTTCGTGAGGCGGGCACTTGCCTAGGGCGGCGACTCCTGCCAGACCGCGAAGGACTGCAGGAACTGCTCGGTGATGGCCAGAGCATCTCGCACGGAGGCCACGGTCCTCGGCCGTGAGATGAAGGTGCGCTGCGCGCTCGACTCCAGCGCGCGGCTGGTCGTGATCGTGATCAGCAGGTGCTCCGGCTGCACCTCCGCGCGAAGGGTGCAGACGCCGAACATGGTCTCGCCGGTCATGGTGACCCCAGGAGGAGCTTGAGCCGGGCGCGTTGAGCGAAGTTGCCGATCGTCACCCCTGCCGCCGCCGTGCGGATGGCGTCCTTCCCTGCCGTGTCGGCGAGCCGGAAGAGCCGCTCAAGGGCGTTGAGGTCGGCATCACTCACCCAGCCCTTCAGCAGGCGTTCGGCCAGCCGACCGCGGACGGAGGGCGTCAGGTCGTTCAGCACCGGGTCGCGCTGGGTGAAGACGAAGTTCCTGATGTCGGTGTCGCCGGTGAGGCCGGCAGCCCCGGCACCGAAGGTGGTCCCTGAGATGGTCACCCGCTTCGGGTCGTCCTCGTCGAGCTCGAACGGGAACGACCTGTCCTTGCCGGCCAGTTCCGGGATCACCGGGATCAGGGCAACTGCCGTCCGGTTCTGGTTGGCAGGTTCGCCGGCACCGGTCTGCGCGGCGTAGAAGTCCACCAGCGTGTTCTGGCTGGCCGGCGACAGGGCGTCGAAGTCGATCGGTCCGCACAGGGTCAGGGTCTGCCGGATGCGGGCGATCAGGTCACCGGCCTGCGGGAAGCCTGCCAGCCGCGTCGCCGTCCATGCCCCGAGGGCGTTCGACGTGAGGTCCTCCGGCCCGTACTTCGACGCAGCCTCGGCGGTCTCCTCGTGCTCGATGCCCTTCTTCGTCGCCCCCCGGTTGGCCATGTCGGACTGCCCCGTGTTGAAGAACCACGAGATGTAGAGCAGCTGCATGAAGTGCCGCATGTCGAGCAGGCCGGCGCGGCTGGTCATCAGGTAGCGCAGCGTGAGCATCGACGCGGTGGCCGGGGTGGAACGGACCGACTTCGGCATGGCTGCCCCGACATCCTGTCCGCCGCTGTTGCGCACCAGGTGGGCCATCAGGACATCCTCGCCGCTGCTGCTGGCCCGGACGATCGACTCGACCACTGCCATCATCGCGGACAGGTCCTTCGCGATCTGTGGTCGTTCCGACGCCTGGAAGCGCTGCACGCTCGCGCCATGCGAGCGCTGCTGGGCGACATGGGTGAGCTCGTGGGCCAGCAGCCGGCGTCCGGCCGGGCTGGCGAGCGCGGGCGTGTCGGGCGCGAAGTAGACGTGCGGGCCCATGGTGACGGCCTTGGCTCCCACGGCAGCGGTCACCTCCCCTGCGACGTCGTCGCGGTGGAGGCGGACGCCGTCAAGGGCAGAGGTGTCCAGGGGCGGCGATCCCCGGCCGGATGCGAGTTCGGCTTCACGTGCTTCTTCCTCGAGTGCTGTGGGGGTGAACTCTCGTCGACGGCGGCCCACGGAGGGCCTCAGTTGATGCGGATCTCGACGATCACAACGATCGCCTCGACCGGCTTGTTCGCGAGTGCGTAGACGGGCAGCGGGTCGCCGGAGTCCAGCGATGTGCCGAACAGCCCTGCCCGCGTCGCAGCCAGCGGGCGGTCCTCCCCGCGGGTGATCGCGACGAGGGCGAGTGCCGCGCCTGCGGTGAGCCGTTCGAGGGTCTTCCTCGCGACCTCCCCGCCGGGATAGGCCCAGTCTCCCTTGGGGAAGGTCAGCGTGCCCACGTCGATCAGTTGCGCGTTCTTCAGGTCGGCCTCTGAGAACTCCTTGGAGAAGCGGCGCCAGTCGTTGTCAGGCAGCATGTACACCTCCACGTCCTCGGTTTCCTGCGCCGGTGGCGGTGTTGGCACCTCGGCTTCCGTCTGCGGGCCTCTTCGCACGAAGGCAACCCAGCCGTAGGCCGCCGTGTACAGCTCTGCCTTGTCGGCCGGTTCTGCCGGGACGAGGATGTCGACCTGCGGGCGGCGTCCCTCGAGGGGCTCCAGCGAGATCCGGTCACGGCTCTGGGCAGCGAGCACCTCGTCGGCGACCTGGTCTGCGCGCAGCCGGCGGAGCCTGAGGTCGACGTTCGGCCCGAAGAAGGAGGCCAGGTCACCCTCGAGCCGTTCGGGAGTGCTGTGGACGTTCAGGAAGCCGCCGGGTGGCAGCTCATCGATGCCGAGCTGGGAAGCCCCGGACGTCTTCGGAGCGGTGGCCAGGGGGCTGTCGGCCACCTTCTGCACCGCCTCCTCCAGGCGCTGGAAGTACCCGCGTGCCCGCACCGGGTCGGTGAGTTTGACAGCTTCGAAGAAGCGCTGGGTCTCGCTCAGCAGGCCCGTGGCCGTGTCCTGGTAGAACGCGGCAAGGGTCACGTCCGCAGCCGCGGCCGGTGCTGCGTCCGGCTCGAGGAGGGTGACACCGGTGATCTCGGCCTCGAACTGCAGGATCTGGGCGAGGAAGATCGCCCAGGGACGCATGGCGAGGCGTTCGCGCCACGCCGCTCCGGCGGCGGGGCCGTCGACGAGGCGCCGTGCCGCCCACACGTCGAGGTCGTAGGTGCCGGTGATGAGCTGCACCAGGCCGAGCGGGACGCCGGCCTCGCCGGGCAGGGGGGTGCCGTCCTCCCAGTCGTGCGACCACAGGGATACCGGGTTGCCCACCCCGACGGGCACCAGCCACGGCTGCCCGGACGCACGCTCCCGCTCGAAGTAGGACGAAGCCAGCCAGTTGTGCCTGCGCGCCAGCGGGACGCCGTCCAGCCCCGGCAGGCTGTCGGTGACCAGTCGCAGCTCCACGCCCTCCTCGCGCAACGGCTGGATGGTGGCCCCGCCGTCGGCGCAGCTGTCGTTGCAGAGGCTGCCGTACACCGGTGCCGAGCCGGAGGTGCCCGTCGCCCAGTGCAGTTCCACCCGCCAGAAGCCGTCCGTTGTCCGTACCGGGAGGTGGGCGGCGTCCAGCGGTATCCGGATGGTGGAGGTGAGCAGGAGCAGGCGCCCGTGCGGGCTGATCGCCAGTCCGGGGGCCACCTCGAGCTCCGAGCCGACCAGCCGGACTGCCAACCCGTGGACGACGCCGGCGCCACCCGCCGTGGCGAGCGCGGAAGCCAGCGATCGGGCGTAGTCCTGGATCAGCGTGAGGTGATCGGCGCGCAGGAACAGCCCGTCGGTCGGATTCAGTCCACGGAAACCGTCGAGCACGACGGTTCCGGTTGCGACCGGGGCGTTCGCCACTCCGGCGGTGCCGGCTCCAGGGACGGTCATGTTTGCGGCCGGCTTGCCCTTCACCGTCGAGGGGACCTCTGCGGTGTCGCTGCAGCCACAATCACTCCTTGTCGTGGTCACGATCGGCTCCCTCCGATAGCGGGTTCATTGCGGAAAGGACGGCGTCGCGGCCCTGACCGGTGAGGCCGGGGTCGTCACCGACGACGCCGGCAAGCGGCACCAGAGGGTCGGCGCCGTAGACGGGCGTTGGTCCTGTGCCCTGCACCAGCACCCGGATCAGGGGGTGCGCCGGCCGGTCGGCCAGCCGAACCACTACCCGGCCGGTGTCGATGTCGTAGCGCGGTCGGCGCTCGAGATCCTCGACGATCCAGCCCGACGTGGACAGTGAGCTGACCGTCACCGCTGCGCGGGTCAGGGTCGACGGCAGCAGGTCGGCGGTGACGGCAAACGAGAACTCGTGGGGATTCGGGCCCCAGGTGATGCTGCCGGGTACGGCCTGCGGACCGGTGCCCACCTCGGTCTCCCCGCTGCCCAGCAGACCGGGGGCGAGGGCGCACGTCAACTCCTGGATCACCGAGGTCGGGAGCAGGGTGGGGCGGCAGCAATTGTCCAGCTGGGCGTCGACGATCTCCGGGCAACCGGACTCGTCTCGCACGGTGAGCCGCAGGCAGCCGAGTACGACGCCGGCATCCTCCTCGGCAACGGGGAACAACTCCGGGTCGCAGTCGCCACCGGCGGGGTGCCAGTCGGCTGCGTCCAGCGCCGCAAGGCAGCGGAAGTGCCACAGCAGCTCCCTCGCGCGGCTGCTGGCAGGGGCCGTGAGTACCTCGTTGCGGCTGACCAGGGCCTCCTTGCCGGCCTCGTCGTCCTCACCGACGACGTCCAGCCCGAGCAGCACCCGCACGCGGTGGTAGGGCCGCGGCTGCTGCCCGACGTGACCGCGGACGAGGTCGAGCCGCATCCGCTCGACGACCCGGGAGTACTCCTGGTTCTCGCGGGTGACATCGCACGGGTCGGCGAGCGCGGGGACGGGGGCGTCGAGGCAGGCGTCGAACCGCGCCACCAGGCACAGCACGACATCCCGGCTGTGGCAGGTCGGGTCGTGGTCGGCCTCGAGCAGGTCACGGATCGAGAGGCACCGGGGCGCATTGAGGTGCAGCTCGTGGCCGACGCCGTCGAGGGCGAGACCCCGCGACACCTCGAGATCCCACTCGCCGCGTCGCCGCACGCCGAGCCCCCACACCACACCGCGGCCGTGCAGCCAGGCGTTGTGCAGCTGGTGCTTGCCGCGGGGGTTGCCCATCAGCACCTCGAAGTCGTCGGAGCCCAGCAGCATGCCGGTCGCAGCGTGCAGGGCCGTCCACGGCCAGAGCGGGAGTGCTGCCCGCGGGTCGGTCAGCTCGCGTGCGGTACCGGTGGCCGGTCGTCCGTCAGTCGTGGTCATCTCGTCTCCTTGCTGGCTCACCCGGGAACGGGGTCGAGGCCTTCAGGTACTCCCTGCGGACAGCCTCGACGAGGCCCCGCTGGGTGATGGGTTCCCCGGAGGCAGCGGCGGTGAAGGCCGCCGCGACCGCTGCGTTGCGGATCCACCCGCCGGGAATCGGGTAGAGCCTGGCGATCCCGTCGAGGTCGACACGGCGGTCGAGCATGCCGCCGAGGGTCGGCGCAGGCAGGCAGCGCCGCCAGAGGGCGATCCGGGCGGTGGCGTCGGGCAGCGGGAAGTCGATCACGAAGTCCAGCCGCCGGGTGAAGGCTGGATCGATGTTCTGGCGCAGGTTGCTGGTCAGGACGACCAGGCCGTCGAACCGCTCCAGGCGCTGCAGCAGGTAGGCCGTTTCGAGGTTCGCGTAGCGGTCGTGGGCATCAGAGATCTCGGTTCGGGTGCCGAAGAGGGCGTCAGCCTCGTCCAGCAGCAACACGGCACGAGTCCGCTCGGCCGCGTCGAAGGTCGCCGCCAGGTTCTTCTCCGTCTCGCCCAGCCACTTCGACACGAGCCGGGACACGTCCACGACCATCAGGTCGGTTTGGGCTGCGGTGGCCAGCGCTGCTGCTGCGAGCGACTTGCCGGTTCCGGGCGGCCCGCTGAAGAGCATGCGGATACCGCTGGTCGCCTGGGTGTGCTCGCGCATGCCCCAGCCGTCGAGCACCGTGTCCTGCTGGTCGAGGCGTTCGACGGCCGCGCGGAGCTGTCCGAGGGCATCCTCCGGCAGCACCAGTTGCGACCAGGGCACCTCCGGTACGACCAGCCGGGCGCCCGGCGGCAGGTTGATCCCCGTCCGGCTGCGGACCGCCTCGGAGACCCGCACCGGATCCGGGTCGTGGCCAGCGACGGCGAGGTCGAGGGCGAGCTGGGCTGTGATCGCCGGGTCGAGCGGGTGACGCGCTGCCAGCCAGCCGACCCGCCCGTCGATGCCGGGTAGCGCTGCCAGCCACGCTGCTCGGAGCGCGGCGACCGGTGCCGGTCGTGGGCTGACGACGAGCACGGCCCGGTCGGACGGCGGCTGCAGGGCACCGGGGGCACCGGTGACGAGGACCGGACCGGGGAAGTCGCCCAGGGGCAGGCCGGTAACGGTTCCGGCGCGGTCGGGCAGGACGAACATCGGGACGGCACCGCGCGCGACGGCATGGGCGAGCACGAGGTGCACCTGGGCAGCATCGTCGAGGCGGGCGACGGCGCCGATCGTCGGGGATCCACCGGCGGCAGCAATCGCCTCGCAGCGGGCCCGTCCGACCACTTCCTCCTCGTGGGGAACGACCAGCAGGACGCGGGCGTTCCGGCGAACGGCCATCACGCAGGCGTTCACGTCGGGCAGGTCGAGCCAGCTGTCCAGGCCGGGGGGTGGACCCGTGGTCACCACGCGGGTCACCGCTGCGGGCCAGGCGTCGCAGTCGTGCAGGGCCGACCAGAGTTCGTCCGCGAGCACCAGTGAACGCTCGAAGAACGGACCGTCCCCGGTGACCTGCAGCAGACGGTGGGTCACGGCGGCGCCGGACGTGAGCAGGCCCCGCAGCCGCGACCGTTCCGCCGGGCTGCCGCCGAGGAGCAGGGCCGCGAGTCCAATGGTCGGCCGGGGATCAGCGTGCGGGTGCAGCGACCGGAAGGTGGCGGCCAGTCCCTCGTGCTCCTCGGGCAGCCCGGCGAGTACCAGCAGGTCTGCCTCCTCCTCCGAGAGCCTGAAGCCGCGCACCAGCCGCTCCAGCGGGGGGTCCGGCGGGGGCCGGTGCGGCGCTTCGGCCGCCTCGGCCCAGTCGCGGAGGAAGGAGATGGCCTGGAGGGCGCCGGATTCCGGCGTGCAGTACCGCTCGAGGACATCGGCGACCCGCACCGCCATGCGACCGGTGCGCGCGGAAAGGTCGGCACCGACGGCGTCGACGGTCGGGACGACGAACTGTGCGAGGTCACTCATAGCGGAACCTCACGACGTGGCCGAGCCACCACACCCAGCCAGGGTCGATGTCCAGCCCGGCGCGGCGGACGTCGAGGTCGACCTCGTCGAGACGCAGGCCGACTTCGACCCAGCCCGGCTCCATCTCGATGGTTGCGGACCGGCGGACCAGTCGTTGCACCAGTTCGGCGTCGGTCGGCCCGCCGCGCTGTGCGCCGTCGGGCCGAAGCCGGTTAGCCGTCGCTGCCACCCAGGTGCTCGCCATTGCCGTGACCGCGCGCCGTTCCGCCTTCTTCAAGGGCGCTGTCGGCCAGCCGGAGGTCAGGCCGGAGAAGGCCATCAGCGCGGGGTCGTCGGCGTCGGACGCCACGATCGCCCGTCCCAGCCGGTACAGCACCGACGGTGCCGGCTGGGCGTCGAACGGCGGCGCGTCCAGCAGGGCGGGCAGCCCGGCGTCGGCGGCGGTGTTGAGCAGGAACAGCAACCCGCCCCAGCTGCTGGTGGGGGAGAGGTGCGAGCGTTCGGCGGCCGCCTGCTGCTCGGGATCGGAGACGGCGGTAGGGCGCTGGACGGTCGTGGCGGAACCGGGGCTCGTCGCGGAGGGTCCGGCTGCACGAGCACGGCTGGGCGTGCCGCTGGCAGCAGGCTGGACGCTACCCCGGCCGGCAGGTCGGGGGGTGCCCGCGGACGGCTGGTTGCCCGCCGGCGGCTGGTGGCCCGCAGCGGCGGCCAGCCCGGCCGCAGCCTGCGGCCGCAGTCGTGCGCCGACCGCCGTGACCAGGGCGCGCAGTCGCAGCGGCGCTGCGCGTAGCAGGGACGGGTCGGCCGCGCCGATGACGATCACGGCCCACGCCTGCAGCGTGGGTCCGTCCACGCGCAGGCCGGAGCCCTGCAGGGAGCGCGCAAGGTCCCCGGACGCGGCGAGCGCGGCTGCCAGGGCATCGGCCCGGCCCGCGGCGGTGATGCTCAGGGTGTCGCCGGAGGCGATCGCTGACGGTCCGCCTCCGGGCAGCGCGGCGTCATCAGGTGCCCAGGTCGTGCCGGCTTCTGCGGCGGCGAGGGCAGCGACCCGGACCCAACCAGCGCTGCCCAGCAGCCGGTGCGCCGCTGCGACGCCGGCGTTGTGGATCAGCCGCTCGACGGCTGCGAAACGGCCGTGCCCCAGCCGTGTCAGGACCAGCAGGAATACCGAGCCCGGATCCACCCGCGGCTCCGGGTCGTTGGCCTCCAGCAGCCCCACCTGGCGCCATGCCCAGGCGCGATCGAAGTGGCCGGTGCTCAGGCCCAGCAGCAGGTCGTCGACCGCCTGCTCGGGGCGCAGGTAGCGCACCACGTCCTGGGAGCCGTCCCGCAGCGAGAGCCGCAGTGCGGTCACGATCCGGTCGGCCCAGTCGGTCTCCAGTGCGCTGAGCGGACGGTCGGGGTCGAGTTCGACCGCGACGTCGAGGCGGCGCACGCACCACTCGCCCTCAGGCAGTGGGTTCGCCCGCAGGGCCTGCTCCAGCCGGTCGGCGGAGACGTGCTGGAGCATCGCCGGCACCTGGTCCGGTTCGGGCCAGTCTGCCGCGGTCGCGGTCATTCGATCGATCCTCACGTCGGTCATCCCACGCGCACCCCTCCGAGCCGGGTCTCCCCGAGCCGCGCCCCCTGGCTCGGCGTGCCGAGGGTGCTGCCGTGGCCCAGTCGTGAACCGCCGAGCACGCTGGTGGCGCGGCCTGCTCGCGGCCCGACATAGGCGGTCAGGCCCAGCCGGAGCCGGCCGACGGGGAGCCCGTCGCCCAGCTCGCACACCTCGCCGAGGGTGTGGCTGGGCTTCTGGGCCCCGACGATGTCGGCGACGACCTCACGCTGCTCGGCGGTGAGGCAGCCGGGAACGAGGACGCTGAACCGGTGGGCGACCCGTTCGTAGGAGCCGGTGCCGGGCAGTTCGCCGCCGATGGTGAAATGCCCGAGCATCCCGGACGTGCGTGTGGTGCCGGCGACGGTCGGCGCATCGAGGCCGGTCGGCTCGAGGCCGAGGAAGCCACCGCCGAGGCCACGGAGCCGCCACCGCTCGACGATCTGGGCGCGGCGGCCGAGGTAGAGCTGGAGCATGCGTTCGAGCGCTGCAGCGGTGCCGCGCCGTGCGTAGAGCCCGTAGACCTCCGCCAGCAGTGCGCGGCGGGCCTCCTCCGGCCAGCGCTGGTCGAGCACGATGCCGGCGAGGGACGCCAGCCAGGGCAGGAAGTCGTCCGGGGCGGTATTCGGATCGACCAGCAGGCGACGCTCCGCTGCCACGGTGTCGAGGTCGTGCAGCATCCCCTCTGCCGGGGTGAGGAAGCCGTGCAGGAAGTCGGCCTGCTCATCGACGGAGGAGAACATCCGTGGCAGTGCGGAGAGCAGGGCATGGCCGGGGCGCTCGACGCGCAGGGCCCGCACCGTCGGGGAGGTGCTCTCGGTTCCGGTGAGCTCGAGCTGCAGCCACAGGTACCTGCCGGGCCCCGCGCCCACGCCGGACTCGTAGGTCGTCCAGCCTGCGCCGCCCGCCAGCGGGTCGCTGAGGAGGGGCGAGACCGTGGTCCCGGCCGCGTGGTCGACGCGGGCAACCACGGGGAGCGCAGGGACCGCATCCAGCCCGCCGGTGGGTGGCAACGGCGGGGTCAGCTCGGGTGCGCGCAGCCGGCGGTTGCCGCGGGCCGGCGGGCTCGCGGGCATCGGGCTGTCGACCTCGTCGGAGTCGGAGGTGAGCGCACGGATCACCAGCCCGGTTCCGGTCGGCAGGCAGGCATCGATGAAGACGCGCCCCCAGCGGGTACGGTAGCCGCCGCTGTCGAGCCGGTAGGTGGTCAGCACACCGCGTCGGACGTGACGGGCCTGCGGCCCCTGGGTGGTGCGCCTGCCTGTGACCGTGGTGTACACGATCCTCCCGGCAGGATTGATCGTCACCGCGCCGCCGTCGTAGTCGGCGGCGGCGAGGGGCTCGTCCTCGACGAGCACCCCTTCGTCCTCGCGGTAACGCCGGATCGGGTCGCCCGGCTGCAGGGCCACGACCAGCAGCCCGTCGGCGCTGCCCTCGATGTCTGTGGCGCCGGGGATCTCGAGCAGTTCGCGTCCGGCGAGGTCGGCGACAACCGCGACCCGATCGTCGCGCCACAGCACGACGACCCGTCCGGACAGGATGGTGACGCGGGCCGGCCGAAGCCTCCTGTGGGCGCACGGCCGCCGGAGCCGTTCTGGCGGCGGGCACGGGCCGCCGCGACCCTCGAGCCGGAACACCCGTGGCGGTGAGGCTGCAAGCACGAGCGCGCCGGAACGCTCATTCTCGCCCCAGGCGACAACGTCCACCGGACGCCCCGGAATGGGCACACGATCGAGCACACGGCCCGACCACAGGTCGGCGACCAGCACCACCCGCGCGGTCGCCTCCACGATGTACAGCCGGTCGAGCTGGTCGATCGCGACCCCCGTGGGACGGCGCAGCCCGTCGGGGCAGCCGCTGCGCGGGGCGGCCTTCCGATGGCTCACCTCAACGGTGCCGAGCTCGGGCCGCGCGCGCCAGGTGCGGCACCAACGGTCGTGAACGATGCCACTGGGGCAGGCCGGCGCGGGAGGCTTCGTCGGCGGGTCGCAGTGTTCGGCGATCGCGTCCCAGCGCGACGGCGGGAGAACTTCCTCCCAGTTCAGGCCGACGCCGCCTCCGGGCAGCAGCGCGGTGCCGGAGTGGGCGCAGCGGGCCCACTGGTCGGGATGCACCAGCATGGCCGTGCCGCGATCGGCGTACATCAGCACACCTCCGGCGGCAGCGGGACTGGCACCTGGCCGGGCGGCTCGGGGGCCGTCGTGCCGGGCTCGGGCGGTTCGCCGCGAACGACGTCGATCGCAACGACCTCCGGCAGTTGCCACTTCTGCAGGCCGATCACGCCGAGCTCCTGGGTCTGCGTTGTCCCGTCAGCTGCCGTCCTCACCAGTGCCAGGCGCGATCCGACGACGTACTCGACGCCCTCGACCTGCACCGCGACGGCTTCCAGTTCTGCAGCGCGGACGGCGCGACCCAGCGGCCAGCCGGCACCGTCGGGGCCTTTCGGTGGCACAGCGGCCAGGTACTGGCGCACGATCTGCTCCACCCAGCGGCGGATCGCGTCCACCGGGTACCCCTTGCGCACCTGGACCCCGATCGAGATCGCGACCTGGACGTACTCGGGCGGGATCACGTACAGCTCGGCGGTGACCAGCCGGCGCGGCTCGAGGTAGGTGGCGACCCGGCGCAACAGCCCGAGGTCCGGCATCGGGGCGTCGGGGTTGCGGACGTCCTCCGTTGGCCAGACGACGACCGTTGTGACGCCGGCGGCATCGATGCTGGGAGTGTCGGGATGGAAGGTGGGCAGGACGTCGGCGCGGGCGACGCCGGGGATCATGGCCAGGGCCTGGTAGTCCTCCGGGACGACGGCGCGGTCACGACGGTGAACCTCGCCGGGGATGGCTGCCAGCGCCTCGGTCAACGGCACGGGGTCGGAGCCGCCGACGGCCTTGAACGGGTTGGTCACCGTGACGGCCGGGTGCTCGGTCAGGGAGGCGATGCTGCCCGGCGGCAGGTTGCCCCTGGCGCCGTCGCTGTACCGGTAGGACTCCACCCGGATGCGCTCTCCGAGCTGGGGAACCCGTGCGCGGCCGAACACGATCGCTCCGCTGTCATGGTCGACGGTGAAGTGGCGGTCATCGAGGTCGCTGCGGGCGAAGTTCTCCACCTCGACCCAGTCGATCCAGCCGTCGGGTTCCTCGACCTGGAGGACCACCGAACCGGGCAGCACGGGGGAGTGGTTGAGGGCGAAGCGCTGGTCGGCGTCCCCGGTGCCGGTGCCCAGCAGTTCCGCGGGCGGAGTGCGGGACTGTTCTGCCTCGACACAGTT
>JBBRIY010000030.1:0-13597 GCA_038220215.1 Propionibacteriales bacterium | reverse complement strand
TAGTCCTTGCGCTGCGGGTGGCCCACCCAGTCGTCGGGCATCAGGATCCGGGTGAGGTGCGGGTGTCCGTCGAAGATGATCCCGAACATGTCCCAGGTCTCACGCTCGTGCCAGTCGGCCGCCGGGTAGGTCGCAACGACGCTCGGCACGTGCGGATCGGCATCCGGGCAGGACACCTCGACGCGAAGGCGACGGTTGTGGGTCATCGACTGCAGGTGGTACGCGACGTGCAGCTCCGCGCCCACGTCGTCGGGGTAGTTCACGCCGGAGACCGAGGCACAGAACTCGAACCGCAGCTCGGCGTCGTCACGCAGGGCCTGCATGACCTCGGTGAGCTTCTCCCGCGGGATATGGAAGGTGAGTTCGCCACGGTCGAGGACGACGTGTGAGTACGGGTCGGGGACGAGGGTCGCGAGGCGGGCGTGCACCGCGTCGTACCAGGAGCCGAACGGCGGCTCGGAAGGAGCCGGCCAGTCGGTGGCTCGCACAATGCGGCTGTAGCCCGAGGTGTCCCCGGTGCCTTCGCTCCACATGCCCTTGCGGGTGGCAACCGGCTTGGCATCTGCGGGGACGACGGGGGTGAGGACCGCGTCCGGCTGCGCATCCTCGCGCTCGAGGCCGGCCTTCGGCGCCGACTCGGCGTCGGTGACCGGATCGCTGACGCTCTTCTCCTCGCCGGGCAGCTTCTCCGGGCTCATCGAAGAAGGCCCTTCATCTCGTGCGTTGCCGGGGCGACCAGCGCGGCGGCCTCGGCCTCTTCGAAGGCGTCCAGCTCGTTCTGCGCCATCGGACGCTTCATCACGACCTCCTTGCGGAGCTTCCACATGGCGTCGATGAGCATGTCGGGACGCGGCGGACAACCGGGAACGTAGATGTCAACGGGCACGATGTGGTCGCCGCCCTGGACGATGGCGTAGTTGTTGAACATGCCGCCGGAGGAGGCGCAGACGCCCATCGCCATCACCCACTTCGGGTTGGGCATCTGGTCGTAGACCGTCCGCAGCACGGGTGCCATCTTCTGGCTGATGCGCCCGGAGATGATCATCAGGTCGGCCTGGCGCGGCGAGGCGCGAAAGACCTCCTGGCCCCAGCGGCCCGCGTCGAAGCGCGGCGTGCCGTAGGCCATCATCTCGATCGCGCAGCACGCCAGGCCGAAGGTTGCCGGCCAGAACGAGGCCTGCCGCATCCAGCCGAACACGCCTTCGAGCGTGGTCAGCACCACGCCCTGCGGAATCTTGTCCTCAATGCCCATATCTGCTTCCCCTGCCTCTGATCAGTCCCAGTCCAGGCCACCGCGACGCCAGACATAGGCGTAGGCGATGAAGACCGTTGCCATGAACAGCACCATCTCGATCAGGGCGAAGAGCCCAAGCTGCTTGAAGGTGACGGCCCACGGATAAAGGAAGATGGTTTCGATGTCGAAGATGATGAACAGCATCGCGATGATGTAGTACTTGATCGGGAAACGCCCGCCACCGATCGGTTGCGGTGTCGGCTCGATGCCGCACTCGTACGAGCTGTACTTGACCTTGTTGTACCGCGCTGGGCCGAGGAACGAGCTGAGGGTGATCGAGATCGCCAGGAACCCTGCGGCAAGGGCCATGATGCCCAGCAGTGGAATGTAGGGGCTCATCGGGTAACCCGTCCCTTCTGCAACCTGGCTGTTGTCGATTTGTTCATGCTGAGGGTGCCACCTTTGCGAGGGTGCTGATGACCTTGTCCATCCAATCACCATCGGTGGTGTCGTAGAGATGGGCGAGCAGTTTCATGGTGAATCGCATCAGTGTCGGCCGCGGCAGGCCGTAGCGCGTGCACAGGTGCATCACCTGCGGGTGCTCGATCAGTGAGACGAAGACCTGTCCGAGCCGGAAGTACCCACCCCACTCCGACTTCAAGCGGGCCGGGTAGCCCTGCAGCGCCCGCTCGGCGCTGGGGGTGCCGAAACCGCGGAAGCGGGCATCAGCGATCGCGTCGGCCGCCATCTCGGCCGCCTCCATCGCGTAGGAGATGCCTTCACCATTGAACGGGGAGACCATGCCGCCGGCGTCGCCGACCAGCAGGAGGCCACGGCTGTAGGCCGGCTGGCGGTTGAAGCTCATCGGCAGGGCTGCGCCTAGCGTCGGACCCACCTGGTTCTCGGGGGTGAACCCCCACTCCGGCGGGGTGCTGGCCAGCCAGCGGTTGAAAATGTCGCGGTAGTTGAGCTTTGCCGGCTCCGAGCTCGACGAGACGGTGCCGAGGCCGACGTTGACGGTGCCGTCGCCCATGCCGAACACCCAGCCGTAGCCGGGCAACAGCGCGGACTCCCCCGGCTTGCCGTCCCACAGCTCCAGCCACGACTCCATGTAGTCGTCGTTCGTGCGCGGGGATGTGAAGTAGGCGCGGACCGCGACGCCCATCGGACGGTCGGTGCGCTTCTGCAGGCCCATGCCCAGGGCGAGGCGGGCAGAGTTGCCGTCCGCTGCGATGACGACCGGGGCCCGGAAGGTGCGTCCGTCCTTGGTCGTGACACCCACGATGCGATCGGTGCGCTCGTCGATGATCGGTGCCGTGACATTGGTGAGCTCGTGCAGCCGTGCACCGCCGGCGACGGCACGGTCGGCGAGGATCTTGTCGAATTCTGCGCGGGCCCGGACGAGGCCGTACGGCGGGAACTCCGACAGCTCGGGCCAGGGCAGCTCGAAGGGCTCCGCGCGTCCGCCGTAGACCCGCAGCCCCTTGTTGCGCATCCAGCCGCCGTCCTCGGTGGTGTCGATGCCGAGCTTGATCAGCTGCTTCACCGCGCGCGGCGTCAGCCCGTCCCCGCACACCTTCTCGCGCGGGAAGGCGGCCTTCTCCAGCAGCACGACGTCCAGGCCTCGCTCGGCGAGGTGGGCGGCGGCCGTCGACCCACCCGGGCCGGCACCGACGACGATCACGTCGGCCTCGATGCCCCTGCCGACGGCAGGGGTTGCCGGCATGGGCTCGGACATGGCAACTCCTGCGCTTGGATTTGGGGAACTTCCGCCAGTCTAGGCATTCGGTGGTCAGCAGACCATTTGGCTCCCCGCACGGCTCACCGAGGGCGAACGGCTATCCTGCGGGGGTGATCCACCACCCGCCCGGCCCACAGTGGCGAGCGATGACGATCGGCATCGACGATCCCGGCGACCTGACCGCCTACCTGCCTGAAGTGGGCGGCCACGCGTGGCTCCGGCGCGGCGATGGCATGGTCGGCATCGGCGAGATCGCCCGGTTCGAGGGTGGCTCGGCAATAGCGGCCGAGGATTGGTGGCAAGAGGCCTGCAGCCGCATCGAGCACGAGACCGAACTGCCCCAGGTGTCCGGCACCGGCCCCATCGCCTTCGCCTCCTTCGTCTTCGATCCCTGCCACTCGGCCACGCAGTCGATCGTGATCGTGCCTCGGGTGGTCATCGGGCGCCGCAACGGGCAGTGCTGGCTGACGGTGATCGGCGCGACGAATGCTCCCCTGCCGGGAATGCCCGACCAGGCGCCCCGGCCGGCGCAGCCGGTAGCGGTCACCGAGATCGGCACCAGCCTTGGCCGCAACGAGTGGCAAGGCATCATCACCGAAGCCGTGAGCCGGATCGGGCGGGGCGACCTCGACAAGGTGGTGCTGGCACGAGGCGTGACGCTGGAGTCGGAGACCCCGCTGGACCCCAACTGGCTGGTCATGGCGCTGGTCGAGAACTACCCCACCTGCTGGACCTACCATGTCGACGGCCTCGTCGGGGCGTCCCCCGAGATGCTGATCCGGCTGGAGGGCGGCCTTGCCACTTCCCGCGTGCTGGCCGGCACCATCCGTCGCAACGGCGGGGAGGAATTGGACCTCAAGCTGGCCCACGCGCTGGCCCGCTCCAGCAAGAACCTGATCGAGCACGAACTTGCCGTGGAGTCGGTGGCCCGTGCGCTGGCTCCCTTCTGCTCCGGCATGAACGTCCCGGATGCCCCGTACGTCCTCGAACTGCCGAACGTGCTGCACCTGGCCTCTGACGTGACGGCCGTCGTGCACCCCGGCGTGACCGCCCTGGTCCTCGCCGGTGAGCTGCACCCGTCGGCGGCCGTCTGCGGGACGCCGACACCGGCTGCCCGCGCAGCCATCGCAGAGCTCGAGCACCTCGACCGGCGTCGCTACTCCGGCCCGGTCGGCTGGCTGGACTCCTCCGGCGATGGCGAGTTCGCGATCGCGCTGCGCTGCGGGGAGGTGGATGCCGATGACCCGCGTCGGATCACGCTCTACGCGGGCTGCGGCATCGTCGAGGAGTCCGACCCCGGCGAGGAGTTCGCAGAGACCGAGGCAAAGTTGATGCCGATGCTGGAGGCGCTCGGCGTCCCCGCGTCCCAGCACTGACCCGCCTGCTTCCCCCGCAGTCAGCCGGCATTAGGCGCAAACCCGAATCAATGAGAAAATCGAGTCATGATCGATCTGTACACCCGAAGTGGACGACTCCTCCAGGTGCAAGGCAATAACCTCCACTCGCGGTCAGGGGCCTTCCTCGGGCAACTCATCAACAACAAGGTGTACGACATCAACGGTCGCTACTGCGCGACCGTCGTCGGTGACCGGGTGGTCTACCGCACGATCGACAGCGCTGCCTCCGCACCGGCCTTCACCGGGGGCGTCGTCCCGGCGAGCGTGACGCCGAACCGTTCCGGTACGTCCCTGTGGGGACGGGAACCCAACTTCGTCGACTGAGCCCGCTCAGGCAGGCTTCTCGCTGATCAGCTGGATCAGGTTGCCGCAGGTGTCGTCGAAGACGGCAACCACGGCCATCCCGATGTCGGTGGCCTGCTGGGTGAACACGACCCCGGCCGCGCTCAGGCGCTGGTACTCGGCCTCGACGTCGTCCACGGCGAACTGTGCCAGCGGGATGCCGTCCTCGGTCAGTGCGTCGCGATAGGGCTTCACCGCGGGGTGACCAGAGGGTTCCAGCAGGAGTTCCGGCCCGCCGGGCGCGTCCGGGGAGACGAGGGTGAGCCAGAAGTCCTCCCCCAGCGGGATGTCGTGATGGGTGACGAAGCCCAGCACGCCGGTGTAGAAGTCGCGCGCTGCGCGCTGGTCGTCGACGTAGATGCTGGTCAGGTTGATTCTCATGGCTCTTGCCTTCCGGTTGTGGGCCAGCGTTCGGTGATGGCAGCGAGGGGCGCCCTGTTGAAGTGGTGCAGCTTGGTGCGCCCGCGCCGCTCCGTCGTGACCAGGCCTGCGTCCTCGAGGACGGCCAAGTGCTGCGAGATGGCCTGTCGCGTCGAGCCGATCCCGTGCCGCGTCAGCAGCACCGTGCACAACTCGAACAGCGACTGACCGTCGCGGGCGGACAGCTCATCGAGGATCAGCCGCCTGGTCTCGTCGTCGAGAGCCTTGAAGACCGAGGTCACTGGTGAAGTATAGGCAAGTCGCTACTTGCCTATCAAGAGCTCAGCCCATGCAACCCCGACGGGGCTAACGCCGCAGGTCCACCTTGCTCTTGCTGACGTGGAAGCCGTGCCCGGACACGGTGCTGCTGCACGTCACGCCGTCCCTGGCCATCGAACAGCTGAAGTCCCCCGCCACCAGGGTCTTGCCGTAGGGGAGCACGGCCACCTTGACCGATGGGTGGCTGGCGAGCGGGATCGACGCCCCGAAGGTGGAGTCCCACCAGGAGACTCCCTGGCCCCCTTCACCCCCGAGGAGGGGAATCGAATGGGGGTCGCTGCCGCAGCTCCACGCTGCTGGCGCGCTGCCCCACAGCTCCGGGCCCAACAGTGGCTCGGTGTCCGGGCAGACCTTCGCTCGTGACGGCGCGACACCGCGGGCCCACTTCTCGCCCGCGCACCCAGCGCCCGCGGTACTGATGAAGCAGTGGAAGTTCCCGGTCGGCGATGCGAAGAAGTTGTTCAGGAACTCGGTGTCGTTGTCGCCCTGGGAAGGCTCTCCGATCGCGGACACGTCACGCACCGTCGGCTTGGGACTCGGGGACGGGACGGGGGTCGGCCGGCTCATGGTCGGCACAGCAGCGATGCCCTGTTGTGCGAGGAGGGGAAGCGCGGCCCAGCCCCAGGCGAGGCCGGCCACGACCACCAGCGACAGCGCCGCTAGCCCGGCGATGCGGGCCCGACGGATGCGGCGTCCCGTCGCCGCCACCACGTCGGCGAGGCCATCGTCAGGCGCTGCCGCGGGGGTGTGCTGGCGCAACGACGCGCGGATCAGATCGTCGAGGTCATTCATGATTCGTCGCCTCCCAGTGAGTCACGAAGGTTGTCGAGGGCACGGGAGAGCTGGCTTTTCACGGTGCCGACCGAGATGCCGAGGGTGTCGGCGATGGTGGCGAGGTCGAGGTCCTCGAAGTAGCGCAGGACGACGACAGCGCGCTGACGGCGACCGAGCCGGTCGAGCCCGCGCCAGATGAGGTCGCGGTCTGCGGTGGTATCGGGGCCCATGACGGGCACGTCCGGCGGGCTGGCCGACGGCGACTCGTGGCTTCCCCAGCGGCGCCAGATCGACACGTAACTCCGTGCCATCGTGACGCGCGCGTACGCGCCGAGATGGGCCCTGTCGTCGATGCGATCCCACGCCAGGTACAGCTTCACCAGGGTGGTCTGCAGCAGGTCGTCCGCGTCGTGGCCGTTGCCGGTGAGCGCGAGGGCATAGCGCCGCAGCCCGATCTGATGGCTCGCGACGAACGACTCGAAGTCGATGTCTGGGGCCAGCTCCAGGGTGGGAGACAGGGCTGTCATGACCCTGGAACGCCGGGGGCCGCCGGAAGGTTGCATTCGAACTCACCCGCCTTCCGCGGCTCGCTCGCGCCGTAGTTGCCGGGGCGCCCCGCCTTAGGCCATAAGGTACTGGGGAACTAGGCTCGGCGTGTGACCAACGCTCCCATCGTCCTCGTCACCAACCCCGGTGACGCCGCCATTGCCACCTATCGCCTTGACGGTGAGCACCTCGAGGCCCTTGCGGTCACCGGAGGGCTACCCGGTACCGGGACCTTCGCGATCGACGAGCTCCGCGACCTGGTGTACGCGGGCATCAAGGGCGAGCCGGCCGGTATCCAGACCCTTGCGCTCGACCGGGCGTCCGGCGTGCTCACGCCCCTGAGCCGGGTCGACGTGGAGGCGTCCATCGCCTACCTCACGCTCGCCGCCGGAGGACGCCTGCTGTTGGGCGCCTCGTACGGCGGCGACTGTGGTTTCGTCTGGCCGGTGGACGGGAGCGGACGCGTCGGCGACCCGGCTGCCAGGGTCGAGTTCCCCAACCTGCATTCGGTCGTGGCGACCGATCGGCACGCCTATTTCGTCTCCCTCGGCGCAGACCTCGTGGCGCAGTACTCGCTGGACGCCGACGGCACGCTGACGCCGCTCGACCCGCCGACGGTCGCCGCGCCGGCAGGGTCCGGGCCCCGACACATCGTGCTCTCCCCTGACGGCAGGAATGTGTACGTGTGCACGGAGTTCTCCGGCGAGGCGATCTGCTTCGCGAGGGAGGAGGCCACCGGCCTGCTGACCCGCGCAGGGTCGGTGACCAGCCACGACACCACCCGGGGACTCGGCCACAGCGTCATCGGCGAGGACCCGCTCGAGCACCACTACATCTGGGGTGCCGACCTGCACGTGACACCGGACGGTCGTCGGCTGCTCTGCTCGGAGCGGACCGAATCGACCCTCATCACGATCGACGTGGGTGCAGACGGCCGCCTGCTCGAACCTCTCGCGATCACCGAAACCGAGCGCCAGCCGCGAGGCTTCGCGCTGTCCCCCGACGGACGCCTGGTCATCGCCGTCGGCGAGCTCTCGACCCACGTCGCCCTCTCCCGCCTCGAGGAGGACGGGACGCTCACGCTGCTGAGCCGGACGCCTACCGGTGCCGGAGCGAACTGGGTGCGGGCGATTCCGTAGCCCGGCTGCTTGCTCCACGCCTGTCGCCAGACACCAGGCTTGCGCCACGATGGGTACATGACGTGGACTGCCCCTGACGTGACCCGGGACGAGTTCCCGCTCGACCTGCCCGAGCGGCAGGCCCTGGAGGCGTTCATCACCTGGCACCGACAGACCCTGCTGCAGAAGGTGGCTGGTCTGACCAGTGAGCAACTGGCGAGCCGCGCGATCCCCAGCTCGAACGTGACGCTGCTCGGCATCGTTCGTCACATGGCCGAGGTGGAACGCCACTGGTGGCGCCACCGGGTGGCCGGTGAGGACATTCCGGGCCTCTACCTCGATGACGCCGAGTGGGCGCCGCTCGACCCCGATCGTGCCGAGCTGGACTATCACCAGCTGCTCAACGAGTGGTCCGCGGTCGACACCGCAGCTGCACGGTACGGGCTGGACCACAGCTTCGACCGGCGCGGCGAATCCTGGTCGATCCGCACGCTGTACCTCCACCTGATCGAGGAATGGGCCCGCCACAACGGCCACGCCGACCTGCTCCGCGAGGCGATCGACGGCGCGACCGGCGAGTAGCGGCGCGAGGGGCCGGTTCGGGTCGACGAAGACAAAGGGCGGCCGTGACGCCGTTAGCTTCGGTGTGAGTTCGTCTACCGAACTCAGTGGACCAACTCACACTCAGCTGCGCGCAATCCATCAGCGCCACGATGGGCCCTTGACGTTCCAGACGTTCACGGACCTTGTGATCGGTGACCCGCGAGTAAACCCGTCGGTGTCGACCGCCATCTTCCTCGACACCCGGGAGGCGGTCGACACGGCTGTCGTCGACGGTCTCGCCGTCGGCGGCGTGGAGCCGCACCCCGCCACGGACTACGGCTTCATGCGCTGGGCGCTGCTGATCGTGCGCGACCTGCTCGTCGGGCCGCGTCGCTACGGCGAGCTCGCCGCGGGGCTCCCGCGGATCCCCAGCAACATCCTGGCGGCGCGGCTGAAGGAACTGCAGGCTGCGGGCGTCCTCCGCCGGGCCCCCCACTCGCGCATCATCGTGTACGAGCTGACGCCCTACGGCCGCGAGCTGGAGCCGGTCGTTATCGCGCTCGGCGCCTGGGGCTTCACGGCGATGGGCGACCCGCGCGCGGGGCAGATCATCACCCCCGACTCGATGACGATGGACCTCCGGACCGCCTTCCGGCCGCAGGTGGCCACGCTGCTCCCGCCCACGGCCTACGGAGCGCTCTTCGGTCCCACCGAGCTGCTCATTCGGGTGGACGGCGCCATCCTGGACGTGACGCGCGGGGACGGTGTGGTCGATCTCGCCTTTGCCGCGGGTCCCGGCATTCATCGGATCATCTCCGGCGAACTTGCGCCGGATCGCGCGATCGCGACCGGCGTGGTCGAGATCCTGCGCGGGAGTGGCGCGCTCCTTGGCCGCTTCGCGAGCACGTTCCACGTCGCCGCCTGATCGGCGCTGCGCCGGACCGGTGGTTCAACCCGCGTAGGGGCGCCGGTTCGGCCAATCGTCGGGCGGAGGCGGCGCGTCCTCAACCGGGGCCCGTCCGTGCAGGTACGCGGCCAGCCCGGTGAAGACTGCGGCTGGCAGGTAGATCAGCCCTACCGAAAGGACCGTCACACCCATGAAGACCACCAGGACGCCGGCGACGATCCACGCGATCAGCGCCTTGCGCCACGGCAGCAAGGCGGGAATCAGGGTCGCCAGCACCGGGAGCGAGACCGGGATCACCATCGACGGGCCGAGCACCTGCAACAGGGGACGCTGGTAGCCGGCGACCGTGACGCTCGGGAAGAACAGCAGGAAGAGCACCGCCACGACGCCGTAGGCCACGGCAGCCCACTGCCACAGCCGCGCCTGGCGAGCAACACTCATGCCGTCGATTCTCCCGCACTCGGTTCGAGCAGGCTGCGGATGTCGGCAGCGGTGAGCGGTGCAGCCAGCTCGCCCCCTTCACCCACTACCTTCGCGAACAGGTCACGCTTGCGTTCCTGCAGGGCGACGACCTTCTCCTCGATCGTGTCCTCACTCACCAGCCGGTAGACCATCACGTGCTTCTCCTGGCCGATGCGGTGGGTCCGGTCGATGGCCTGCAACTCGGCGGCCGGGTTCCACCAGGGGTCGAGGATGAACACGTAGTCAGCCTCTGTGAGCGTGAGGCCGAACCCGCCGGCCTTCAGGCTGATCAGGAACACCGGGTCGGTCCCGTTCCGGAATGCCTCGATCCTTGCGGCCCGGTCCCGGGTGCGGCCGTCGAGGTAGCTGGTGCCGATCCCCTCGTCGGTCAGCCGGTCGCGAGCCAGCCCGAGGTAGCCGGTGAACTGGCTGAAGACCAGCGCACGGTGACCCTCCGAAGCGAGCTCTGTGACCAGCTCAACGAGGGCGTCCAGCTTGGACGACACGGCCGCATGACCCGGCAGCACCAGTGCCGGGGACAGCGCGAGCTGCCGCAGAAGGGTCAGCGAGGAGAGGATCGTGATCCGGTTGTGCTTCAGGTCGTCGACCAGCCCGAGCACCTTCTTGCGCTCGGCGGCCAACTGCTTGTCGTAGAGCCTGCGATGACCGGCCGACAGCGGCACCCGCAGCACCTGCTCCTGCTTGGGTGGCAGCTCCGCGGCGACACCTTCCTTGGTACGGCGCAGCATGAGTGGACGCACGCGTCGGTGCAGCTTCGGCAGGGCCAACGGGTCGGTGCCGGACTCGATCGGACGCCGGTAGGTGTCGGTGAAGCTGGCCGGGTCGGGGAACAACCCCGGTGCCGTGATCGACAGCAGCGACCACAGGTCCATCAGGTTGTTTTCGAGTGGGGTCCCGGTCACAGCGAACTTCGCCGGCGCCCGCAGCTTGCGGACGGCCTGGTGCGCCCGCGCCTGCCGGTTCTTGACGAATTGCGCCTCGTCGAGGAACACCGCGGACCACGCCTGCGCCGCGTACTCCTCCGCATCGAGCCGGAGCAGTGTGTAGGACGTGACGATCAGGTCGGCGTCGACCGAGACCGCGGCAACCGAGTTCGACCGCTTCTTCGACGACTGCTCCACCAGCCGCACCCGCAGGTCGGGAGCGAACCGCGCGGCCTCGGCGGCCCAGGTGCCGAGCACCGAGGTGGGCGCGACCACCAGGATCGGCTCGGTCAGCCGTCCCTCCTCCTTGAGCGCGCCGGCAAGGGCGATCACCTGCAAGGTCTTGCCAAGGCCCATGTCGTCGGCGAGGATCCCTCCCAGCCGGGCGCGGTGCAGGAAGTGCAGCCACCGGAAGCCCAGCTCCTGGTATGGGCGCAGGGTGGCCTTCAAGCCGGCCGGCACCGGCACCTGCGGCAGTTCGTCCGATTCCAGCAGTGCAGACACCGCCGACGTCCAGGCCGCCGACTGCTGTGACACGACACCGAGGTTGCGGAGGTCGTCCCACAGCCCGGCATGGACGGCGCGGAGCTGCAGTCCGTCGGCATCCCGAGGCGTCAGCTGGCTCGCCTCCTCGATCAGGGACCGCAGCTGTTCCAGCTCGGGACGATCGAGGCTGAACCACGTGCCCGAGGGCAGGATCAGGTGCGTCTGGCCGGTGGCGAGCGCCGTGAACAGCTCGCGGTACTCCACCGGCTCGCCCTCGATGCTCACCGTGACGGCGAGGTTGAACCAGTCCGATCCCGGGCCTGCGTCGGTGACCGACAACCCGACCTCGGGCGCCTCGGATGCGAGCCGGTAGGCCTGCGGCGTCCCCTTCACGTCGACGAGCACCCGCAGCCTGCGCAGTGGGTCGAGCCAGTTACTGACGAAGTCGGCCGTCGCCCAGCCCGTGAGGGTTGCTGCCGCCTTGGGCTGCACTCCGGCACGGTCGCCCCGGATCGGCCAGGGTCCGGCAGGCAGGGCGTCCAGCAGGGCCTGCTCCGCCGCCGGGTCACGGAAGGCCTGCTGCTCGCCGATCCGGTACAGGTCGACGTCGAGGGACTGCTCGCCGATCTGGTAGCGGAACGACCAGTCGAGGCGGGTGACGTGGTCGGGCGCGAACTCCACGGCCACCCTCAGCTGGGGCGGTGCGGTCTGCGGAAGCTCCACGTCGTCGTCGACGGCGAGGTCCACCAGCCGGCGCAAGGTCGGCTGGAACTGGGCAGCGAAGGACGCGAGGTCGACAGCGGGGATGTCCAGGCGTGCATGCTGCACCGCCAGCGACTGCTGGCCCTGGCTGAGCGTCTCCGCGAACGGCACCAGCAGAAGCTCGCCGTCCTCGATGAACGCGAGCCCGTGCGGCGGCGTGCCGACGAGGTTCGCGTACAGCACCGGCCACTCCTGGTCGCCGGAGGCCGCGAAGGTCCTGAGTTGCAGGCCGTCGGGCGTTCGGCTCAGCCGGCCGGCGATCCGGGCCCGCTCCGGCACCAGGCGGACCGAGGGTGTCTCCTGGCCGGGCACGAGCTCGACGCCGGCCTCGACGGCGCGGGTCAGCCACGTCCAGGCGGACGCGTCCAGCTGGCCGAGTTCGAGCAGGTCGGACCGCTGGGCGTAGAAGGAGTAGCTCGAGCGCTGTTCGCGGGTGCGGGCGAGCCCGGCGACGAGGGCGCGGTGCTCCTCGAGGTAGTCCCCTCCCCACGGGTGCAGCACGGTCTCCCAGGTGATGCTGGTGCGCACCCAGCGTCCCGACTTGCCCCAGGCCATGGGGCGCAACTGGATCGCCCCGGACGGCGCACGTGTGACCCGGATCGCTAGCGGCTGGCCGCCGGCGGTGGTCGGGGTCTCCGCTGTCACCTGGGCGAGCGCGCGCTGCCATGCAGGCACGTGGGCGTGCAGGTTGACCGTCCGCATGTGCCACAGCAGTGCGGCGCCGTGCTTGCAGTTGGCGCCGATCGGGCAGGAGCACGAGGTGCTGATCTCACCGTTGCCGGCCTGATAGCGGGCCACCGTCTGGTACGGCCGGGCACCGCTGCCCCGCACCTGTGCCTGGATCAGGCTGCCGCCCGTGCCGGAGCCCATGGCGATATGGCCGACCCGTCCCTGCCGGACGTACTCCTGGCCGCGGGCGAGGGTGACCTCGCCGAACAGCTCGACAAGCCGGCGTTCGCTGAGGTGGTCGACCCACTCCGGATACGTTGCACCGCTCATCAAGCGCGACCGACCTGCTTCCGGGTGAGTAGCCAGAACAGCGCTGCGACAACGCCGAGAACGCCGGCGCCGACCAGACCGGCGGGCGCGGCAATCAGCGGATTGGAGTCGACAAGCAGCACGAGGAAGACCCCGGCGAAGCCGTTGAAGGCGCCATGCAGGACGGCAGGGGCCAGCAGGGAGCCGGTGACCTCGCGTGCCCGCCACAGCAGGAACGAGAACGGGATGCACAGGGCAACCATGAAGACGATGCCCACCTTGCCGTAGTCGCCGTAGTTGAAGCCCAGCAGGATCAGCGGGGCGTGCCACAGGCCCCAGAGGACGCCGGTGATCACGTTGGCCCAGAAGGCGCCCAGCGGACGCAACTCGTCGGCGAGCCAGCCGCGCCAGCCGTACTCCTCACCGAAGGCGAAGACGCCGTTGATCGTGAACCCCGCCAGCAGCGCGCCACCGATGGCCAGGCCGATCAGGCCCCAGAACGGCGGGACGCCGGCGCTCAACCGGGCCACCTGGTCGGCATTCTGTGCCGGGAGGAGCGTGAGGGAGTTGGCGACGAGGTCCTGCTGCCCGAACAGCACTGTTCCGGGACCGGGCAGTCCCAGGACGTTCCCGGCCAGCCAGGAGACGGCGACCATGGACAGCA
>JBBRIY010000029.1:0-13684 GCA_038220215.1 Propionibacteriales bacterium | reverse complement strand
GGGGAGCGTTGCCGGCTCGATCGACCGCTGGCGCTTGCTCACGCCGGCGCCTCGGATCAGCACTGGGTTGGCAGCGATGACCTCTTCGTCGACCGCAGTCGCCCCGATAGTCCGCAGCAGCGCGTATGCCTTGGCGCTAGTCCTTGGTTTGGATGCGTCGAGCGTGGCCCACCATCGACGCACGTCAGTTCGCGTGAGGTCGTGCAGCCTGAGGTCTCCCAGCCCGGGAAGGATGACGTCCTCGATGAGGTGTCGATAATCCTTCTGGGTGTTCGGCCGGAGTACTCGACCGGCGAGCCACTGCGCGGAGTAAACCCTCAGGGTGAGCGTCTCGTCCAGGAGCTTTGCCGCGTCACGGGCGGCGGGCGCAGTCCACTCCTCGAGCTGGATGAGCCGGCGCTCCTCCTCGAGCCACCGCTCGGCGTAACCCCGGGCATCGAAGGTGAACGGCGCGCCATGCCGACCCAGGTCTGGGCCGGCATAGGTAGCCTGGAACCGTCCTGAGGGTAGCTTCCGGATGGTGCCAAAGCCCCTGCGCGGGCGGCGTTTCCCGGCCGCAACCATCGTCCCTCCTCCGGCGCATCTCGTCCTAGCGTGCACTATACGTGCATTATCTCTGCCGATTCTAGCCCCGACATGCATAGGCAATGTGCCTCTGACTACGGTAAACCCTCCATGGCAAGGGCCCGCGAGCTGGTTCGAGTCCCTCTGCGCCCACCCGCGTTCAGTCAGCAGGATAGGCAGGACGGTTCCTGCCTATGTTGACGAGGACGCACTGCTTTCCGGGCGAACAGGACGGGTCGCCGCCGACGTCACCGGCTGCGTATCGGCTCAAATCACAGGGCCCGATCTTCGTCAAACCCGGTGTGACTGGCCTCCCGGTTGCTGGTTTCGCCGGCTGACGCAGAACGGGCGAGCTGCGTTGCGGCGCCTGTGGTCTCCCCGTTCCGGCCAGAACGTTCCAGGCCCTGGCATGTCGCAACGAGCTCGCGGTTCTCCGCCGCATAGCGCTCCCGAATGGCTGCTCTGGTGTCTTCGTCGAGCAGGGAGGGTCGTGGAGCAGTGGTGTTGTTGAAGTACCTCTGCAGGAACCTGCGGGCTTGGCGGCGCTCCTCGGTGGTCTGCAGGAGCGGGTTGATCGCCAGGGCGATCTCGAGCCCACGCTGGGAGATGGAGATGTTGCGCAGGCGATCGAAACTGACGGTCGGGTTGATGCTGGGGTCACAGGTGCGCAGGAAGTCGTCGATGAAGGCGTTCTGGCCATTTCTGAGCTGGGCGAAGTCCTTCACGATGACCCGATCGGCTCCGAAGGCAGCTGTGAGTGCCTCGACCACAGGCACCCACGAGAGCGCCGACTGGTCGATCGTTTCCAGCCAGGTATTGAAGGCTTGAGCGCCGCCCTCGTGAATGGTCTGGAGGTAGTAGCTCTCCAGGTACTCCTCCTGGGAGCGGATGTAGTAGACGACGCGCGGCTGCCACTGCGCAAGGTTGTCCGCGAGGCCGAGGGCGCAGACCGCGGCGATTGGGTACAACTCTCCGCTGGGGGGACGAAAGGGTGGTCCGAGCGAGTTCTCGTAGGAGACGATCACCGTTCGTGGTTTCGGCGTGATGGCCGCGAGAGCCCGGGGAACCGAGCGCCCGCGCGGCAATGGGTAGGGCTCGCTGAGAGCAGCCTGCACGGCTCCTCGAAGCAGTTCGGGTTTCGAGCGCGGCACGCCTCCCCAGCCGATCACCCGGCGGGCCTCCGTCCAATCCATGTCGACGATGCCCATGCGGCGCAACTCGCGTGACCGCGTCCTCAGATACTCCTGGATCAGGGAGGTGCCGGTCTTGTGCGCGCCAGCATGCAGCACCACCGCAGGTTGCGCTGCCAAAGGATCTCACCATCCCGGTTGAGGGTCAGGACCACGTTCTTGGGTCGGTCACCGAGCATAGTCGCCCAGCCCTTTCTGCCAGAGACATGACCCGAAGGACAGAAAGCCGACGAACCAGCAGCGGAGGGTGATCGCAACCTGGAGCGATGGGTCCAGCTGGTCGGAGAGCCGCAGGACTCAGCTCAGGCGAGGAAGCCGGCGCCGACCGTCCTGTTGGTGGCTTCGTCCACCAGGATCACCGCCCCGGTGGCGCGGTTGTCCGCGTAGTCGTCCATGAACAGGGGCCTTGTGCATCGCATGCGGACCCGGCCGATCTCGTTCAGTTGCAGGGAGGTGGCACTCTCGTCCCGGTGCAGCGTGTTGATGTCCACCTTGTAGACCACTTCCTTCACCTTCACCCGTGCCCAAACGGTGGTGTGCTTGATGGCCAGCGTCCGGCCGGGCTGCAGCGATGTGGTCTCATCCATCCAGCACACTCGCAGGTCGAGGTCCTGGCGGGGTTCGGCAGCGTTGTTCGGCCGCACCAGCATGTCGCCGCGGCTGATGTCGATCTCATCCGTTAGGCGCAGCACCACCGACATCGGCGGGTAGGCCTCGTCCACCGGTCCGAAGGGGGTGTCGATGGCGCTCACGCTCGTGGTGAAGCCGCTCGGCATCGCCATGATCGGGTCGCCCACCCGGATCACCCCGCTGGCCAGGGTGCCGGCGTAGCCGCGGTAGTCGCGGGCCTTGGCCGACTGCGGTCGGATGACGTACTGCACGGCGAAGCGGACGTCGGTGAGGTTGCGGTCGCTGGCCACGTGCAGGTGCTCGAGGTGGTACAGCAGCGGGGGGCCGTCGTACCACGGCGTGCGTTCGCTCCGCGTGACCACGTTGTCGCCTTCGAGGGCCGAGATCGGGATGAAGGTCACGTCGCCGACGTGCAGGCGGCTGGCGAAGGTGGTGAAGTCGTCGACGATGGCGTCATAGATGTCGGCGTCGAAGTCGACCAGGTCCATCTTGTTGACGCACACCACGAGGTGGCGGACGCCGAGGAGGGTGGCGAGGAAGGAGTGCCGCCTGCTCTGCTCGGTCATGCCCTTGCGGGCGTCGATGAGGACCAGGGCCGCGTCGGCCGTGGAGGCCCCGGTCACCATGTTCCGGGTGTACTGCGGGTGCCCCGGCGTGTCCGCGATGATGAACTTCCGCCTGGGGGTGGCGAAGTACCGGTAGGCGACGTCGATGGTGATGCCCTGTTCGCGTTCGGCTCGAAGGCCGTCGGTCAGCAGGGCGAGGTCGACGTAGTCGTTGCCGCGCTGGGTGCTGACCCGCTCGACCGCCTCGTACTGGTCGATGAAGACGGCCTTCGCGTCGTAGAGCAGCCGGCCGATCAGCGTGCTCTTGCCGTCGTCCACGCTTCCGGCAGTGGCAAATCGCAGCAGGTCGCTCATCAGAAATAGCCTTCCTTCTTGCGGTCTTCCATGGCTGCCTCGCTCACCCGGTCGTCACCTCGGGTCGCGCCCCGCTCGGTGAGGCGGGCGGCGGCGATTTCGGTGACGATGGACTCGTTGGTGTCGGCGCCGGACTCGACGGCCGCCGTGAGGTTCGCGTCGCCCATCGTGCGGTAACGCACCATGCGGCGAGTGACTTCCTCACCATCTTTGGGAACGATGAACTCGTTGACCGCGTACAGCATGCCGTCGCGAACGACGACGTCCCGTTCCTGCGCGTAGTACAGGTTGGGCAGTGGGACGTCCTCCTCGGCGATGTAGGCCCAGGTGTCCAGTTCGGTCCAGTTCGAGAGCGGGAACACCCGGATCGTCTCGCCGGCGTTGACCCGGCCGTTGTACAGGCTCCACAGCTCCGGCCGCTGGTTCTTGGGGTCCCACTGGCCGAACTCGTCGCGAAAGGAGAAGACCCGTTCCTTGGCCCGCGCCTTCTCCTCGTCGCGACGGGCACCGCCGAAGAGAGCGTCGAAGCGGTAATGCTCCACCGCATCCAGCAGGACCGGGCTCTGGATCCGGTTCCGGGAGCCGTTGGGCTCCTCCTGTACCAGACCGCGCTCAATGGCGTCCGGTACGGAGGCGACCATCAGTTGGACTTCGAGCTGATCGAGCCACCAGTCGCGGAAGGCGATCACCTCGGGGAAGTTGAGGCCAGTGTCGACGTGCATGAACGGGAACGGGATCCGCGCCGGCGCGAAAGCCTTGCGCGCCAGCACGCTCATCACCATGGAGTCCTTGCCGCCGGAGAACAGCAGGCAGGGTCGCTGCATCTCCGCTGCCACCTCCCGGATGATGTGGATGCTCTCGGCCTCCAGCGCCCGCAATTGGCTCAGCACGTATCCGGTCATATTCCTCCTTCGATCTCCGCCACCGCTGCCAGCAGCCGTGGGGCAAGTTCTGTCCTGCAGACCAGGAGGTCCGGCAGCCAGGGGTCGGGGTTGTTGTACCGCAACGGCGAGCCGTCCAGCCGGCTGGTGTGCAGGCCGGCCGCGGCCGCGACTGCCACCGGTGCCGCCGAATCCCACTCGTACTGGCCGCCACCGTGCAGGTAGGCGTCCACCTCGCCGGTCACCACAGCCATCGCCTTCACTCCGGCCGAACCCATCGGCACCAGTTCCACCGGAAGCAGCTCCCCGATCCTGGCCACCAGCTCGGGCGGCCGACTGCGGCTGACCGCCAGTCGCAGGGGCCGGTCCAGACGCAGCGGTTGCAGACCCGGTGCCGGTGCGGTGGTGAACACCTGTCCGCGCGCCGGCAGTGCCACTGCGCCTGCCACCAGCCCGGAGCCACGCTGCCACAGGGCAACGTGCACGGCGAAGTCGGTGCGCCAGCCGTCGTCGGTGCGTTCAGCGTATTCCCGCGTCCCGTCCAGCGGGTCGATGATCCAGACGCGTTCGGCGTTCAGTCTCGCAGGGTTGTCCCTGGCCTCCTCCGAGAGGACGGAATCCGCCGGGCGGACGGCGGCAAGCGCCGCCAACAGGTATTCGTTGGCGGCGCGATCGCCCTCGGCGCCGCTGACAACCTGCACGCCCGCGCGCAAGCCCAACAGCACGTCGCCGGCGCCCTCAGCAAGGGCTGCGGCCAGGTCCGAGTCGGCGATCACGTCTGCCGCCTCGCAAGTCCCCGAGCGGATCGGGTCAAGCGGCCCACGTGAGAACGCACGCCCACGGTGCTGGCCAGGCGCTGCAGCCGTCGCCGCAGTGTGACCCTGGATGGAGGAGGCAGAGGCTCGAAGTCCGGGTCGTGGCCGGTGGCGGCGGCGATGATTCCGAGTGCGGCTTGTACCGCGACGTCCAGCGGTACCCCCTCAATGCCCAGGTGGTTCTCCCGCTCCGACGAGCGGACCTGCGCTGGTTCCAGGAGCCTATGAACATCGCCGACCACTCGCACCCCCGAGGCGAGGATGCCGTCGACTATCTGCCGCTGGAAGTCCTCGGCCTGGGCCGCGGCCCACGGCGACAACCGCAGTCTCGGCTCATCGGGTGGCGGCGTGCGGTGACTGAGCATCCTCGCCACGCCCCCCCGCAGCACCAGGTCCTGGTACTCGGTCCACGGTAGGCCAACGCGCCGGAGTTCGAGGTTGACCTGACGGACGAACTCGATCTCTGGCGTGGACATGGTGCGATTGCTCGCACCAGGAGGGACGGTCGCTCCTGCCAACAAGCCCTCCGGCAGAGCAAGCATGTCCTCAAACGCGTGCTTGATGAAGAGATGATCGCGGGGGTCAGCAACAACGACAGATACGTTCGTCGGCCCCAGCACCCCAGCCCAGCGGCGCACCAATTCGGCGTGGTCGTGACGAACATGGAACCCGGAACCGGCGCGCTTCTCCAGCGGCATCGTCAACACGCGCTTGACGTAGTCGTCGAAGCTGATGGAGTTGCCCGCCTTGTTGTTCTCCTGCCAGATCGAGGGCAGCATCCTGGTGAAGCTCCGCAGCGTGATCACCACATGCAGGCGCGGGCCGAGCTCCGCGGCGAAGTCGGCCACCTGTGCCGCGGACGCGCCAGCTGCGAATTCGTGGCCGAACCAGATTCGGCGCTCCGTGTCGGCTTTAATCTCTGCCATCAGGTCATCCCAGGCCAGACGTGCCCGAACCTCGGAACCGCTCGCCTTGCCGATGTATCCGACATGCCTCCCGGTGAAAGCCGCAATGGCCCGACGCTGGCTGGTCGCCTTACCTGGGTAGCGCACTCCATTCTCGAGCAGCTCGGCGCGACGGACGGCGGCGGCGGCCTGCAACGAGGTGGTACCTGTCTTGGGTGGCCCGATGTGGAACAGGCGCGCCCGGGCCGGGAGCGCCTCAACCACTACCGGTCGATCTCCGGAGGTGCCCGTGGACTCAGATGTCATAGCCTCCGGCCACCTCCCCGTTGCGCTCGTCGCGGTACCGCTGACCTTGTCCCGTCAAGGGCATGCCTCTCTGCGCAGCTAGCGCTTCCAGCTCCGCCAGCACGATCTCCACCGCTTCGGCCACTCCGACCGTAGTGGTGTCGATCACCAGATCGGCGTCGGTTGGTTCTTCATAGGGTGAATCGATGCCCGTGAAGTTGGCGATCAGGCCTGCCCTGGCCTGGGCATACAGACCCTTCCGGTCTCGCTGTTCGCACTGAGCCAACGGTGTCGAAACCCAGACCTCCAGAAAGTCCGCGCTCCGTTCAGCAAGCTGCCGGGCCTCGCTGCGTCCGGAGGCGAACGGGGCGATGAGCGCCGTGATGGCAATCCCACCATGTCGTGCCAGCAGCGCAGCCACCCAGCCGACCCGGCGCACGTTCGCCTCTCGACCGGCAGTGTCGAACCCCAGGCCTGCGGACAGGTGGCGGCGCACGTCGTCACCATCCAGAAGGGTGATCTCGCGGTCGGTGCGCTGCTCCAGCGCATCATGCAGGCCCTTGGCAATCGTCGACTTGCCCGACCCGGAGAGACCGGTGAAGAAGACCACGGTGCCGCCACGGTTCTGCCGACTCGCCTCCAGCGGCGACGACGGATCACCCACGACGATGAAATGGCGCGCGCCGTGAGCATGCGCCAACTCACCAGAACTGGGCAGTGCGGGCCATTCGAACAGGGCCCGGCCGCCCCGAGCCGGCCACGGCACCCGTAGCACCGTGTGTTCGCCCTGCTTCCTCGCGGCAGCCACCTGACCCGCGCCGGCAAGGAGCTGGCGCCCTCCTCTGGTGCGGCTGGCAAGCACCAGCCAGGCCAACTGAGAATGCGGCGTGGTGAGAGCGTCCACCCGTACGAGGTCTGCGGCGGACGGAGTGCCGCGCACGATCACGGCCAAGTCGACCGGTCGTGACTCGATTTCTTCGCCAGATTCCACCGGTCGAAGGGACCGCACCGTCAACAGCCCGGCCTGAAGCGATCCGACCAAGAGTGGCGTGGCCTCCACGTCGCGCACCACGACCGACTCGGCGCTACCAAGCGCGGCCAGAGCACCGTGCGTGAGACGCAGTTGCCTCGAGATGAGGCCACGTTGCGCGAGCTCTGTGACGTCCAGGTCGGACGCTTCCGCCGTGATCGAGGGCAACTGCTGGAGATCTGCCCAGTCCAGGTCCTGAAAGGCTGGGTCAGGGATCACGACTAACCTCCATGTCAGGTAGTTCTGGCTTTCGAGCGATGGAGCCTTCTGTCGCGCTATAACGACGTCGCAACAACGCCCAGGCGATCGGTCCCACCACGATGGCAGCTGCCGCCACGGCAAGGACGGCCAGGGTTGGCATGCCAAGCAGCTTCAGTCCCGAAGCCATCAGCAGGATAGCCAGCGCACGCCGGATCACTCCACCGGGCGCCCGGGATGATATCTGGGCGCCGATGAATACTCCCGGGATGGCTCCGACCAGCATCGAGCCGGTGATACCCAGTGAGACCGAGCCGAACATCAGGTGCCCCAGGGAGGCGGCGGCGACCAGCGGGATCGCCTGCACCAAGTCAGTGCCGACAAGTTGCGACGGCTTCAGCTGTGGGTAGAGCGCCAGAAGCAGGATCAGGATGAGAGAGCCCGCCCCAACCGAAGTCATGCCGACCAAAGCTCCACCGGCCACGCCCAGGGCCACCGTCGCGCCGCGGCGAACCTCCACCGTGGCCGATGACATCGGGATGGCCGCTTCACCCCAAGGCAGTCGTTTGCGGGTCATCTGGAACCAGGCCCGGATCAGGAGCGCCGACGCGGCGAGCAGGAGCGCGATACCCAGCATTGCGAGCAGGACATCCTCGTAGCCCGCCACGCCCTTCAGTTGATCGACCGCGACCGCACCAAGGAAGGCGGCCGGGACCGATCCGATCGACAGCCACAGCACCAGTTGGAGATTGGCCGTCCGACGGACAAGGTGAACGATCGCCCCGGCAGGCTTCATGAAAAGGCTGCTGACCACATCACTGGAAATCGCCGTGAGCGGGTCGACCTTGAAGAAGAACACCAGAACAGGCGTCATCAGGGCGCCCCCACCCATTCCGGTGAGGCCAACGACAACACCCACAAAGAGGCCAGCGAGGGCGATGCCGACGTCCAGTGCCCTCACCTCCGCTTTCAGTACCAGCAGCCAAACGTTGCCGGGCTCAGGAAAAGCCGTCGCTCTGCTGGGTAATCCGCCGTGGAGCGACTCCCACTGGGTTGATCCTCGTGGCGAGTCCGTCCGGCCCGAGTCCTTAGCTCACCAGTGGCGAATATACGCTCCCTGGCGGAGTGATCTGGTCGCCATCTTGCACACCACACCGGCCAGCCTGAGGCCAAGGGTTGAAGTCGGAGCCATGAGACCCAACCACATCGACCGGTGCCGCCGGCTCGGTGTTCGCGCTTCTCGAGTCCTACGACAAGGCCCCAGCGAGCTGGTTCGAGCCCCTCTGCCACCACCCAGGAGGAGTGGCCTCACGCCCGCGAGCCCTACCTTGCCGTACCGTTGAGCGGTGTCGAAGTCAGCCATCATCTTTCACGGCACCGGGGGACACCCGGACGTCGCCTGGTACTCCTGGCTGGGCCGAAAGCTGGAGGCCCGTGGTTATGCCGTTGAGATCCCGCACTATCCGGGCCTGAACGATGAGCCGATCGCGGACTTCCTCCCGCGCGTGCTCGCCAACCACCACTTCGACGAGCAGACGGTGCTGGTCGGCCACTCCGGGGGCGCGGCCCTGCTGCTCGCCGTGCTCGAGCACATCGATGCGACGGTGGCTCAGGCCATCCTGGTCGCCGGCTACTCGACGCCGCCCAACACGTCGTCCGAGCCAGTACTGCAGGCGAGCTATGACTGGGCGGCAATCCGCAGCCATGTGCGCGACCCCTACTTCGTGAACTCCGCCGTCGACCCGTACGGCTGCGACGCCGGGCAGGGTCGTGCGATGTTCGACCGGGTCGGCGGCACCTTCATCGTGCGTAACGACGGACACTTCGGTGACTACAACCAGGACTTTCCCACCTTCGAACTGCTGGACCGGCTGATCGACTAGCGGGCATGCGGTGGGGCTCGACCGGATTCGCACTCGCGTCGCTCCCTCCTGGCTCCTGCGCCCGCCGAATTCGCTCTCGTCAGTGCATATCCGGGCACCAGCTACGGGTAACCCGCCAGCGACCGGCGTCGGGCCGCGACGCTGGCCTAGCATGAGGCATGGACGAAACCAGGGATCGCGTCACTGAACTGCGGGAGCAGGCCGGGAACCTCCGCGTCCGCGCCATCGAAGCCAACAAGGGACTGATCGCAGAACTGACCGCGGTCTGGAACGAGCTGAACGGGCTCGCCGACGGCCGCCCCGAGGTGCGCAAGCTCGGCGACCAGGTGGCCGGTGACATCGCGCGCCTGGAGAAACTCGACCTCGCCTTTGACACCGAATGGCTCGCAGAGGCGAAGCGCGCCCGTCCCTGAACCAGCCCGGTGGTTCAGGCCGCCGGATTCTGGATGAGCCGGAGCAGGCTGCCGTCCGGGTCGAGCAGGGCCCCGATCCGCAGGCCGGAAGGCTCCCGGCGTGGCACCTGCAAGCGGGGGAAACCGGCTGGCGTCTCGGGGATTCCGGCGGCGACGCATTCGCTGTAAAAGGCGTTCAGGTCATCCAGGCGCAGGCAGCTGCCGAAGGAGGACGTGGCAGGATCGAGGTCGGCATACGGGAAGAACTCGAGAGCAAGGCTGCCCCGCGTCAGGATCAGCCAGCCAGGGTCACGGTAGAGCGTGCTGAATCCCAGTGTGCTGTAGAACGTCACGGTCGTGCCGAAGTCGCGTGAGGGCAGGTTCGGTGTGGCGTAGTCGGCCATGCCCGACCCTAACAAGCCCGGTCCCTGGGGTCCTAGACCTGAACGCGGGCGGGGTGGGGCTTGCCGGTGGGGGCCGCGTCCACCAGGTCATGGCGGACGGCGTACCGCTCACGAAGGCGCGCGTCCTGCCTGATCCGGTACCGCTCGCCCATCGCCGTGCGCAGCGACAGCATGCCGGGAGTCCGGTCCAGCACACGGTTGATCCCGGCCAGAACAGGGCCGACGATGCGGATCACATGCTTGAGCCGGGTGTCGGGAATGGCCAGCTCGCCGGCGATCTGGTCACCGAGGAACACTCGCTCCAGGGCGTGCACGATCGGAGGTGCCAGAGCGTGGACGGGGCGGGGGAGCAGCTGTTCGATCTCGGGCACAAGGAACTCGCGGTTGATCGCCCCGACCAGGTCGCGGCAGTAGTCGTCCACCTCCGGACGGGTCATCAGGTACAGCTCCTCCAGCGCCTCCTGCTCGACCTGGTTGGTGGAGAGCAGGTCAGGATGGATGCCCAGCAGATGGCCGATGTAGCGCCAGCGCGCGTAGTAGGCGTCCACCTCGTGCGGCAGGAACACGGCACCGATGGCGGCCATGCCGCGCAGCGGGATCAGGCAGAACTCGACAAGGGTGTAGGCGAGGTAGGCCTGGCAGATCGGAACGCCCCACGCGGGTTCGTCCCAGCGGGGGTCGTCGCGCAGCGCGTCCCTGACCAGTGCATGGATGATCCGCACCCGGACCGTGAGCTCGAAGCCCTTGCCGTCACGTCGCAGTCCGCCGGTCGAACTCGCCTCGACCAGCCACGACGCGACCTCGATCGTGCGGACCCCGGCGCTCTCGACGTAGCGTCCGGTCATCTCCAGCGGCCGGGACGCTGCCGAGTTCGCATACCCACCCACCAGCGACGCAGCGCCCAGGACGATCCCGCCCTGACGCGTGAAGCGGCCGACGTAGCGGCACGCGTGGTCGATGCCCTCGAGGTCGACCCAGTCGGGCACGTCCTCGAGGTGGTCGAACAACGCCACGAGGGACGCCGGCGGGTCCTCGACGGCTGCGATGCCGTCGCGGCAGGCGGTGCGCAGCATCTTCATCGCGCGGCCCTTGCCCAGCACGGCCGCGTCTGCCACGAAGGCGTCAGCCAGCGGATCGCCCTCCCACATCGCTGCGAAGTAGGCGGGTGCGAGCGCGGGGAAACGGGCGACGGCCTCACGGCTGCGGCGAACACTGGACGGGATCCCGGCGTGCGGATCCGTCCCCTGCGGGACCTGGCTCACGCGGCCAACCCTATGTCCACTCCTCCGAGAGGCAGGCATACAGGTAGGCGTCATGCCAGATCGGTTCGCCGGTCTCGTCGGTGGCGAAGCTGGCGCTGCGGACCAGGTGGCCCTCGCGCCGGAAACCGAGTCGCTCGAGCAGACGCCAGGAGGCCGTGTTCAGCGGGTTGCAGCGTGCGAGTACCCGGTGCGCACCTCCGGCGAAGCACTCACTGACGAGCGCCGCTGCCGACTCGGTCGCAAGGCCGCGACCCCAGTAGTCAGGGTTGAAGACGTACCCGAGTTCCCAGGTGCGCCATGCTTCCGGCCTCTGCCGGCTCAGGTACAGGTTGCCCACCAGTTCCCCGGAGTCGCGCAGGCAGACCGCCCAGAAGGCCGGGTCGATCTGCCGTTCACCGGCCAGCCGCTCGCAGTCCTGCTCCGACTGCACCGGGTAGGGCTCGAACCGGACGGCTTCGGGCCGCGAGAGGTACGCGTGCAGGCCTGCTGCATCGGTCGGTCGGAACCGGCGGACGGCCAGCCGCTCCGTGACGAACCCTTCCACCGGCACCTCCCGTGAAGACGAATCCCAGCGTAGGGTTCCCGGGACCTCCGTGAGGTCGGATTTGCCGCTCCGGCCAAGTCAATAGGCCGAGCCGCCCCGGCGAAGCAACTCGGCCAGCGACGTGGCGGGATGACCGGCCAGCTTCTCGATGTCATCCGTGACGCCCGCGAGCTCACCGGCAGCGATGGCGGTGTAGGTCGACACCCAGGCGTCCACCTGCCAGTTCGGGGCGTCGTAGCGTGCGCGAGACTCGTACGCCTCGGCCACGGTCTCGGGATGGTATCTGATCGGGCGTCACCGGGTCTCCGACAGGACCGCAGCAACGTCGTCAAGCGTGAGCGCTTCGGGCCCGGTCAACGAGTAGGTGACCCCCGCGTGGGGCTCCGGGTCGAGCAGCACGGCGACGGCTGCGTCGGCGATGTCGTCCTGGGCGACCGCTGCCACCCGTCCCTGTGCAGCCGGCCCGCGAATCACGCCGTCCTCGCCGACCATGGCAGGGAAGAAGTCGGCGTACAGGTTGTCCCGCAAGAAGGTCGTCGCCATGCCGCTGGCCCGCAAGTGCTCCTCCGTCGCGTAATGGTCGCGACCAAGGGTGAACGTGCAGTCGGGTGCAGCCCCGAAGAACGAGATGTAGACGACCTGGCTCACACCCGCCGCCGCTGCGGTGTCGATGAAGGCTGTGTGTTGCGCCATCCGGTCAGGGCTCTCGGAGGCCGACACCATGAGCACGGTGCGCAGGCCCTGCAACGCCGCGAACACCCCGTCCCGGTCGGCGTACGAGCCCGGGACCGCCGTGGCACCCGGCAGAACGGGAGCCCGCGACGGATCCCGAACGAGCAGTCTCTGGGCTAGACCAGCCGCCGAAAGCATGCGTGCAATCCGGCCGCCGAGGCGTCCCGTCGAGCCGGTGATTCCCAGGGGAGCGTTGTCGACCATGACGCAATCATGCCGCGCGGCCCAGGACCCCGGTTCTGGTGGCTGTCCGGACCATCCTCACCTACCGGCAGCCGCACCGGGCGACGACGGCCGCCTCTCGATCGAGCCAGTCGTAGACCCGGTAGTAGCTGGTGGCCTTGTCGCCGAGTTCGGCGAACACGAGCAGAGCACCGTCGGCGGTCGTCAGGTAGCCGGCCAGCCCGGCGAGTCCGCTCAGGGTGCCGGTCTTGGCGTGGACGGTATGCCGCCCGGCCCGCTCGGACTTGTCGTCGAAGCGGTTCTTCAGCGTGCCGGTCTCACCGGCCACCGGCAGGCCGGCGACGACAGGGGCGTAGGTTGTGTCGGCAAGGGCCAGCCGAATCGCGCCCGCGAGCACGGCGGTGGTGATCTTGCTGGCCGGGGCGAGGCCGCTGCCGTCATAGATCTTCTGCCCGGTCGCCCAGAGCTTGTGCGCGACGAGCCAGTCGCGCAGGTTGGCCGACGCCCCGGTGAAGCTCCCGGTCTTGCCCTTGGTGACTGCGGACTGACGCAGCAGCGTCTCCGCTGCCACGTTGTCGCTGACCAGCAGCGTGCGTTTCACGATCGTCGACACCGAGGCCGACGTCACCCGGGCCAGTTCGGTGCTGGTGGCGCCAGCCTTGCCCGCTGCCACGGACGTGACCTTGATACCGGCAGCACGGAGCCGTTTCGCCAATGCGTTGGCCGCGGTCTTCGCAGGATTGGTCGCGGCCTTGCCGTTGCTGAGCTTGCCGGAGTTGATCTCCAGCGCCGCAACCCTGGCCTCGTACGGCCGCCACTTCGACTTCCACTTCGGGCTGAACAGCGGGCCGCTGAACAGGCTGGCG
>JBBRIY010000028.1:0-14271 GCA_038220215.1 Propionibacteriales bacterium | reverse complement strand
GCAACCTCACCCTCACCGTGAAGAACAACTGGCTCGACGGCGGACACTGCACCGTCAAACTCCAAGTCCTCAGCGGCTGGGCCGAAACAGCCACCGTCACCGGCAACAAGTTCGGACCCAACCGCAAGGTCTCCTCCTGTGCCTTCACCGCCTACCCCGCCGTCACCCTCACCCACAACACCAACACCTTCGAACTCACCGGAACACCCGTCAACCCACTCCTCGTCGTCTCCTGACCCGACGCCGAGCGGCCTGAACCACCGGGCCAACACACTCCCCTCTTCGTATCCACGAAGAGGGGAGTTTGTGATGATCTGCCTCCTGGCCCGCATGATTCTGGACAGCCGAGGCAGGATGGGCGTCGAGAGGCGCTCCAGCCAGGGTTGGGCTGGAGAGTGCTCGCCAGTGAACCGCTCCACCCGGAGGTTGAGATGACCATCGCCGACCGTCAGCCACGCATCCCCCGGCTGCCAGGCTTCGAACCCGTGCGCCGCGCCGTGGTCGTCGGCGCAGGGACCATGGGTGCAGGCATCGCCGCCCATCTCGCCAACTGCGGCATCGACGTCACCCTGCTCGACCGCGTGGCAGAGGGTGAGGACCGCTCGGCGCTGGCCAGGACCGGCATCGCCAGGCAACTCGCGTCCGGCGGTTTCATGGTGGAGGAGTTCGCCGACCGTGTTACGCCCGGCAATGTGGACGACGACCTCGTCGTGTGCGCTGACGCCGACTGGGTGATCGAAGCCGTCTTCGAGGACCCGGCGGTCAAGCATGCGCTGTACGCCCGGCTGGACGCAGTGCGGCGCCCCGGCACGCTGGTCTCGTCGAACACCTCCGGTATCCCGGTCCGCGAACTGGTGTCCGGCCACTCGGACGCCTTCGCGCACGACTTCACGATCACCCACTTCTTCAATCCGCCCCGCACCATGGAACTTCTCGAGGTCGTTGCCGGCGAGGCCACCGATCCCGCGGCGCGCGCCCGCGTGGTCGCAGCCTGTGACCGCCAGCTCGGCAAGGTCGTCCTCGAATGCCGCGACACCCCTGGCTTCATCGCGAACCGCCTCGGCAGCCACTGGATGGCCGCTGCGGCCCTCGAGGCGTTCCGCGCCGGGCTCGACGTCGAGACCGCTGACGCCGTCATGTCCCGTCCCTTCGGTATTCCGCGCACGGGGGTCTTCGGTCTCTTCGACCTCGTGGGCATCAACCTTGTCCCGCTGTTGTGGCCGGTCCTCACCGACGCCCTGCCCGCAACCGACGCGTGCCACAGCTACGACATCGGCTCCGACCCGGTATTCGCCCACCTCCTGGCCAACGGACTCATCGGGCGTCAGGGCCCCGGGGGTTTCTACCGCCGCAGGAATGCCGCGGGCGAGAAGGTCGACGAGGTGCTCGACCTGACTGACCTCGCTTACCGGCCTCGTGGCGAGACGGCCGACCCGGCGGCGGCGGTGAAGGACCTCGCTTCGCTCCTGGACATCGACAGTGCCGGCGGACGTTATGCCTGGACGGTCTTCGCGGAGGTGCTCGACTACGCCTGCGCGATCGCGGCAGAGGTGGCCGACGATGTCGAGCCCATCGACGAAGCGATGCAGCTGGGCTACGCCTGGGCGAAAGGCCCCTTCGCGCTCGCGGACGCCGTCGGCGCGGCCCGCCTTGTTCAGCGCTACACCGCCGCCGGTCGCGCGGTGCCGGCCCTCCTCGGGCGCGCCGCCGAGGTCGGCGGCTTCTACCCGGACCCGGGCTCCGTGCTCGGAACCGACGGCACGCCCCGCTACCGCACACGCGTTCCCGGTGTTGTCACGGTCGCGGACGCCGAGCGCGCGAACGGCGTTCTCGCGCAGAATACGTCCGCCGCACTCGTGGACCTCGGCGATGGCGTCGCCTGCCTCGCCCTGCGTACCAAGATGAACACCTGTGATCGCGGCGTCATCGACATGGTCGAGGAAGCCACCCGGCTTGGCAGGCGCGGAACCTTCCAGGCCCTGGTGATCGGCTCCGACCACCCGCGCGCGTTCTCGGCCGGCGCCGACCTGGGCACGTTCGTCAGCCTCCTGGACGCCGATGACCTCGACGGCCTGCGCAGCTTCGCCCGTCGCGGACAGCAGGCCTTCGAAGCGCTCCGTAGGGCACCGTTCCCCGTGGTTGCCGCCGCCCGCGGCTTCGCGTTGGGCGGCGGAAACGAGCTGATGCTCGCAGCGCATCACATCGTCGCCCACGCCGAGTTGAGGGCAGGCTTCCCCGAACGGAGCGTCGGACTCATCCCGTGCTGGGGTGGCGTGACCCAGGCACTGGCCCGCGCCACGGTGGCGGGTGACCCCGACCCGGCGGCCTCGGCCTTCTTTGTGGCCTCCAGTTGCGAGGTCACCACGTCGGCCTGGCAGGCGGCCGACTGGCACCTGCTGCGCCAGGACGACGAGGTCGTCGCTTCCGCCCGGCGCGTCCTTGCCGAGGCGAAGGCGGCAGCGCTGGAACTGCTCGCTTCCGGGGCAACGGCGCCGGAGCCCACCACCGTGCCGCTCCGCGACCCGGGCGACGGCGCCCTCGACGCAGCCTGGGGGGAGCACTCCGACACCGATCGGCGCATCGTCGCGCGGCTGGCGGCAGTGCTGACCGGGGCACGGCCTGGGGAGACGGCGACAGAGGCTGAACTCCTCGACCGGGAGATCGATGCCGCGCTGGACCTGTTGCCGCAGCCGTCCAGCCAGGCGCGGGTGCGACACCTGCTCGCGACCAACCGTCCCCTGGACAACTGAGAGACCGCCCATGGCACTCCCCGCGTCGCTCGTCGGACGCCTCCGGCTCCCCGTGGTCGCAGCACCGATGTTCCTGGTGTCCGGTCCCGCGCTGGTCATCGCTGCCTGCCGCGCGGGTGTTCTCGGAACGTTCCCCGCGCTCAACCAGCGCACGACACAAGGGCTGGGAGAGTGGCTCGACACCATCGAAGCCGCCCTCACCCCCGCCGATGCGCCCTACGGCGTCAACCTGATCGTGCATCGCACGAACGTCAGGCTGGCCGCCGATCTTGAGGTCGTCGTGGCGCACCGCGTCCCCGTGGTGATCACCAGCCTCGGGGCCGCCTCGGAGGTGGTGGCAGCAGTCCATTCCTACGGGGGTGTGGTGTTCCACGACGTGACCACCGCGCAGTACGCCCGCAAGGCAGCCGACGCCGGTGTCGACGGGCTGATCCTTGTGGCCGCAGGCGCGGGCGGCCACGGTGGCTCGCTCAGCCCTTTCGCCCTGATGGCAGAGGTACGCGCGGTGTTCGACGGCACCGTCCTGCTCGCGGGCGCCATCTCGACCGGCTCCGACGTGCTCGCGGCCCGCGCGATGGGAGCCGACCTGGCCTATCTCGGGACGCGATTCGTCGCCACCGCCGAGTCACTGGCCAGCGACGACTACCGCGCGCAGGTAGTGTCCGCCGGCGCGGCTGACATCGTCCACACCGCCAGTGTCAGCACCATTCCCGCGAACTTCCTGCGTCGCAGTCTCGAACTCGCGGGTCTCGATGCGGACGCCGCTCCCGGTCCGGTGGAGCTGGCGCACCTCACCCGCCCGTCACAGGCCGATGCCAAGGCGTGGCGGGACATCTGGTCAGCTGGTCACGGCGTGGCCGGAATCGATGCCGTCATGCCTGTTGCGGGACTCGTTGACCGCATGGTGCAGGAGTACGAGGACGCGCGCGTGAGGCTTCTCACCGCGAGCAAGTGACCTCTGGGCTCGGTGTTGACAGGGCTCGGTGTTGACAGGGCTCGGTGTCGGTAACAGAAAGCCGGGATGGCGAGATCAGAGGGGGGGTACCTGATCTCGACATCCCGGCTGACTGGGCCGAAAGTGATGGGGGGGATGATCACCTTCGAACGCGCACCGGATCCCATGCAGCGGGGTGCCTTGTCAGGATGGAGCTAGGCGGGGAAAACTGCCTGACCTGGCACTGCATGACTTCCGATCCGTGAGTTCCTGGATACCTGACCCATCGGGTCCGGTTCCTTGGCCTCGTGGCAATCCTGCTCAACTGCACGGTGCTTGGAAAGGGAAACCGCCTGTTTACTAGTGGTGTTGGTGCGGAGTAACCCCCAGTGCTTGGTACGACGACTGATTTGTACCCAAGAAATCGTAGAAAAGGGTTGCGCTGGGGAGCCCGGCGTCACAGGCTGGGAGGACTCCACCTTGCACTGTTATCGGTCGGGCCCCGAGGTGAGGACATCGCGTCGAACACTTCGCGTGCAGGCTGCCCGAACAGAAGGGTTGGCGTATGACAGGTGCGGATTGGCCGCCACCGATTCCCCGCCAGTTGGATGCAGGACGTGAACGAGAAGGCGAGCCTCGCCTTGAGCTACCGGCCTCCCTGGGGTCGTGGGTTGCGGCGTTGACGTTGTGGCCCCTTGTCGACGAGCACAACTACGGCCTGGTTGCCGAGTCCTTCACCGGCGGGCGAGTGCCCGGATGGACGTTCTTCACGTCCCTGGTCGTCCACGCCGGGCTGGTCGACAATGGACCCACGCCGGACACCTACGTCCTTCGCGAGGCCTGGCGGCCTGAACTCGAGCGCGAACTGGAAGTTCTCGGGGGTGCCGACTCCACCCGCCTGAAGCTGGTGGACGCCTGGACCGCAAGCCTCGATCCGCACCTGGTCTCCGAGATCGCGCAATGGGCGCGGCGCCTCGAGCGCTGGGACGTCATGGAGCGGATCTGGCTGGTGCTCGGCGAACACACTGGTGGGCTCTCCGATGAGGCACTCGTCGTGCTCCGGGACCTCCCCGTCGAGGCGCGGCGAGCGCGCCCGATCCTCACCTGGGCTTCCGGTGCCGCGGAGGCCCTGCTCGCGGACACGCCCCGGAAAGGGGCCGACTCCCTCCTGCGACGACAGCTGCTCGACTCAGCCCTCCTCCACGCCGACTGGTCAGTCCGCGATGACACCGACGAGGCTGTGAGCGCGGGCACGTTCCGCATGATCGGTGAGCGGCGCCTCCCGGCGACCCATGCGGGGCAGTCACTGGACGCCGCCTGGCGCACCAAGCAGGACATCGATGCGTTCATCGACGCCAGATCCCGTGCCGGACGCGGACCCGGACGCACGTCGCAGGCCATCTTCCGTGTCTTCTCCGCCCGCCTCGCGCTGTTCCGCCTGGACGCGCCGGGCGCGATCAACGAGGCGCGCTGGGCAACCATTCTCGCCGACTGGGAGCCGGTGTCAGTGATCGCTTCCGGGGTGGAGGCGCTTGCCACGAGCATCTCCACAGAGGATGGGCCGGCGCACTACTCCGAGCCACCGATCGCCCGGATCGAGGACGAGCTGGGCGTTCGCGGACTGCGCGGCCAGGGCCAGGTCATGGAGATCCTCGCCGACGCGAACGAGGCCGTCCGCCGGCTCGACAGGGACGACCTCGATCGGTGCCTGGCACTGGTCAGTCCGGAGACCGCAGCGCTGGCCGGAGCGTGGTCAGTGCGCAGCTCGCTCTCGGGATGGCGCGCGGCGCTGTGGGGTGACCCGGCGGTCGGGGCGAACGAACTGGCTGCTGAGACCGCCCGGCTGTCGGTGATCGGCCGGGAGCAGGATGAGCCGCTGGGTCGCATGATTCTGGGCCGCATCCGGGTGATCCTCCTCACGAAGGCGGGTGCCTTCGCGGCGGCGCTGCAGGCTGCCGAGCCCCTGCCCGAGGGCCCTCGGCTGCTGTCGCAGGCCCGGATCCACCTCTGGTCGGGCCAGTACAAGCAGTCCACCCGCCTGGCAGACGCCGGGCCCTACCAGCCGGGGCTGGAGATGTCCGAGCGGTACCGACTGGTCACCGTCCGCGCGACGGCCGCGCTGCTGGACGGCAATTCGGACGAGAGCATGCGGGTCGACGCCGTCCGCGAGGTGAAGCGGCTTCTCGGTGTGGGGAGCTTCGTGCACCTGGCCCTGCTGCCAAAGGTGGCACGGGACGCGTTGCTCGACCTGTGCAGTTCCGAGGTTGAATCCGAGCCAAACTACCTGCTCCTGCTCGAGCGCCTCTCCCAACTGAACGACGCGGGCGACGGTGGGGTTCGCCCGCTCCATCTCACCGAGCGCGAAGCCGTGCTCCTGCCGCTGCTGGCCACCGAGGACTCGGTGCCGGAGATCGCGCGCAAGCTGATGGTCTCCGTCAACACCGTGCGCAAGCAGGTGGTCACGCTGAGGGAGAAATTCCAGGCCGACACTCGCGCAGAACTGGTGCGGCGAGCGAGGACCTATGGCGCGTTCGAATGACTCGTCCTTCCGGGTGTCGCAACGGCCGCAGCCGAGGGGACCACTGGTGCAGTCACCCCATCAATCCTTGGTGCATGGCTGAGCGTCCGGGCCTGTGAACTCTGGTGCAGGGTACCTCCGGGATCGCCGATGTTCACGGACGTTCCCGATTGTGCGCGTCCCGCCCGTAACGCGGTGCCTGCATGCCAAACTGGCGACAGCAGCCCGCCGGCTGCGCCTTCCGCCAAAGGGGACCGCCAATGCCAGGCGCGGAATTGCCACCTCCGGTTTCACGGGGGTCGCGGCTCGACCAGGGTGATGATTCCACCCCCGAGTTGAGCCTTGCCCTGCCGGCGTCGCTGCGCCGCTGGACTCCTGCGCTGACTCTCTGGCCCGTTGTCGACCGGGCCCGCTTCGACCTCACCTTCCGCTGCCTCGGTGAAGGGCCGGTCTCCGACTGGACCACCTTCGCGGCAGCGGCTACCGAAGCCGGACTCGTCGAGCCCGGACCTGATTGCGACACTGTCGTGTTCCGACCCGAGTGGGCGGCAGCCCTTGAGGCCGGACTCGAGAGATTGGGGGGACGCGACGCCCTGCGAGCGCTGGTGGTGGACGAGTGGTCGCCGGGCCTTGACCCCCTTGTCACTGCCGACATCGCGTTCTGGGCGCGTGACGTCGGCCGGTGGGAGGTGGTCGAAGAGGCCTGGATCGGGTTGAACGTCCACAACGAACTGCAGACCGGTGACCTCCTCGCACTGTTCCGCGACCTGCCGGTCGAGGCGAGGATCGCACGCCCGGTTCTCACCTGGGCCTCCGGTGCTGCGGAAGCTGCCCTGATCGCAGCCGGTCGACACGGTGCCGAGACGGCCCCGACCGCGATCATGCTCGACTCGGCCATGTTGCATTCGAACTGGTCGAGAAGGGAGGACACCGACACGGCCGTGTACGCGGGCACGTTGCGAATGCTGGGGGAGCGTCGGCAGCCGTCCACTCGTCCGGGACAGGCCCTCGAAGCAGCCTGGCGCACCAAGGTCGAGGTCGAGGCGTTCATCGATGCCCGGTCGCGGGAGGGTCGCGGCCCGGCCCGGCGGACGCAGGCGCTCTACCGGGTGATGTCGGCCCAGCTTGCACTGTTCCGGGCTGCTCCGCTGGACGCGATCAGCGAAGCCCGGTGGGCGGCGCTCCTCGCCGATGTGGAGCAGGTGCGGGTGCTCGCTCGCGGCATCGAAGCCCTCGCCGTGAGCGTGTCAATGGGTGACGCGCGGGCGCCCGACGATGAGGCTGGGTCGCATCAGATCACCGACCCGCTCGGGGTGCGGGGCATGCGCGGCCTGGGGCAGGCCTTCTCGATCATTGCCGACGGAAACCGTGCCCTGCGCCGCCTGGACGTCGAAGCGGTCGAAGTGGCGCTCAGCCGGCTCCGGGCGCAGGACGCGGCGTTCGCCGGGCTCTGGGCCGTGCGTGCAGCCCTCGAGGGCTTCCGGGACGGTCTGTGGGGTGACCTGGAGGAGGGTATGCGGCACCTGTCAATGGAGATTGCGCGGCGCTCCCTCGGAACGCGCGAGCAGGACGAGCCGTTGGGTGCAGCCGTCCTCGGCCGGGCACGACTGCTGATGCTCACCAAGTCGGGCGCGTTCAGCGCGGCAACGGCGAGCATCGGGCAGCTGCCGGACGGACTCCGCCTGCTGCCCCAGGCGCGTATCCACCTCTGGGCGGGTCAGTTCGAACAGGCCATCCGGGTGGCTGACGCCGGGGCCTACGCAGAGGGGCGGGGGTTCGTCGATCGCCACCTGCTGCTGATCGTGAAGGCTGCGGCGTCCCTGCTGGCCCGCAGGAGCGATCGCGACATTCGGTCGGCTGCGATCAGGGAGCTGCGCCACCTCGTCCTCACGGAGAACTTCGTGCCAGTGGCCGTGCTGCCGAAGCCGGCTCGGGACGCGATCATTGAGCTCTGCGCGCCGGAACTGGGTGACGAGCCTAACTTTTCCGTGTTGCTGAAGCGACTCGCCCAGCTCAACGACTCGGGCGACACCGGGGTGCGTCCGCTGCACCTGACCGAGCGGGAGGTGGTGCTGTTGCCGATGCTTGCGACCGACATGCCCGTGCCCGAGATTGCCCGGCAGTTGCAGGTGTCTGTGAACACCGTCCGCAAGCAGGTGGTGACCCTGAGGGAGAAGTTCGGGGCAGATTCACGGCTAGAGCTCATTCGCCGGGCACGGGCGTACGGCGCGCTTTCGTAGCCGGGCTGCGGCCTCACCTGGCGTTCTCCGCACGGCTCTCTCAGCCCTGACCAGTCAGGGCCTCGGAGGGATTTGTCGCGCGCACTAACGGGCGGACCGTCGAGCCGGCCGTTATTGAATCGTTATGAAAGCCATTCGCTCTGACATCTTGTAGATCGCTCTACGGACGGCGTAGATTCCCTTTCAGGGAAAGTGTAGATCGTTCTACGAACCCGATGAGGAGTTGGATCAATGACCGCTCAGGCCAAGCGTTCGATCACCATCGAGGACGTCGCGCGCACCGCCGGAGTGTCGCGGGCTGCGGTCTCGAAGGTCATCCGGGATGCCTACGGCGTCAGCGACGACATGCGGACGAGGGTCCATGCCGCGATCGATCAACTCGGCTACCGTCCTCGTGCCGCGGCCCGGGCAATGCGGGGCTCCTCCTACACCCTCGGCGTCGAGATTCCCTCCATCAAGAACCACTTCTTCAGCAAGATCATCACCGGAGCCACGGGCGCGCTTGCCGGCACCAGCTACAAGCTGATCATTGCGCCGGCGGACCCCGACCACGACGGCGGACCGCAGGCGATCGAGGTGCTGGTGGACCGCCAGGTCGATGGCATCCTTGCGATCTCCCCAGCCGTTGAGCCCCAGTGGCTGGAGGACCTGGCGCAGCGCACGCCGCTGGTCCTGCTCGGCCGTCATGACGAGTCGACGTACTACGACACCGTGGTCAATGACGACATCGAGGGTGCGCGGCTGGCCGTCCAACACCTCTACGACCTTGGCCATCGCGACATCGTCCACCTCACGGTATGGCCGGAGGCCGAGATCAACCTGGCCACAGCCCCGCACGCTGTGCGCTCCCGCGGCTATGAGCTCACCATGGCCGAACTCGGGCTCGCTGGATACGCCCGGGTGGTGAACATCGAGCCGACCGAGGAAGCCTCGCGGGCCGCCGCACTGGAACTCCTCACCGGACCGCGACGCCCGACGGCCATCTTCGCCGGTCACGACGAACTCGCCCTCGGCGTCCTCCAGGCAGTTTCAGAGCTTGGTTTCGGCCCGTCAGACGTCTCCGTGGTCGGCTACGACGACACCGACATCGCCGCGCACCCGTTGGTATCGATGAGCAGCATCAACCAGTCCGGCACCCGGATGGGCGAGATCGTCGTCGGCCTCCTGCTGGGGCGCATCGCCGGGCGTACCGAGTCGGTGCACGAGGTCATCGCACCCAGGCTGATGGCCCGCAACACCACAGCTCCCGTCACGGGGAGCACGCCAGAGGTACGGGCCACCCGCCCGTAAGGACAACCCAAGTAACCGGCAGCCACGCCTGTGGCTTCCACAACCAGGAGGTACAACGAAGTGTCACTGCCAAGACGGGCCCAGCTGGGCCTGATTGCGGGCCTCGCGGCCGGCGCCATCACCCTCTCTGCGTGTTCAGCAGGTTCACTGGGCACCGCGAGCAGCAGCTCGGCCTCCGGTTCCGCGGCGGCCAACGTTACCCTCACCCTGCTCGTGGACAACTCCGACTCCACGGTCAAGCCCTCACAGGGCGTCATCGACGCCTTCAACGCCACCAACCCCGGCGTGACGGTCAAGCTCGACACCCGGGCACAGGGCGCGGACGGCGACAACATCGTCAAGACCAAGCTGGCCACCGGCGACATGGCTGATGTGTTCCAGTACAACTCCGGCTCCCTGATGGCTGCCCTCGACCCGGCCAAGAACATCGTGCCGCTGACCGCCGAGCCCTACATCGACACCATTGATCCCTCGTTCAAGACGTCCGTGACCTCCGGGACCGACATCTACGGCGCCCCCTTCGGTCAGGCGCAGGGCGGCGGGATCCTGTACAACAAGACGGTCTTCGCCAAGCTCGGTCTGCAGGTTCCCAAGAGCTGGGACGAGTTCATGGCCAACAACGCCAAGATCAAGGCTGCCGGGATCGATCCGGTGATCCAGACCTACGGCGACACCTGGACCTCGCAGCTGTTCGTGCTGGCCGATTTTGCCAACGTGACCGCTGCGCAGGCCGATTGGGCGACCAAGTACACGGCCAACCAGGCCAAGTACGTCGACGAGCCCGCGATCAGGGGTTTCCAACGGCTCGAAGCCGTCAAGAAGGCCGGCTACTTGAACAAGGACTACGCCTCCGCCAAGAACTCCCAGGGCCTGCAGATGCTGGTCAAGGGCACCGGTGCGCAGTACCCGATGCTGACTTTCGTCATCGGCGCCTACTCCGAGATGTCCGCCACGGCAAAGGATGACATCGGCTTCTACGCCCAGCCCGGCGACGATGCTGCCAAGTACACGCTGACGAGCTGGTCTCCCGCCGCGTACTACATCCCCACCACCACCACCGGCGCCAAGCTGGACGCGGCCAAGAAGTTCCTTGCCTTCGTCGCCAGCCCTGCCGGCTGTGACGCCCAGACCAAGGCCATCACGCCTTCCGGTCCGTACATGATCAAGGGCTGCACCCTGCCCGACGGCCTTCCGGCAGCTGTGACCGACCTGCAGAAGTTCTACACCGACGGCAACGTCAGCCCGGCTCTTGAGTTCGTGTCCGCGGTGAAGGGTCCGAACCTGGAGAAGATCACCGTCGAGGTCGGCTCCGGTATCACCTCGGCCGCTGATGGCGCGATGCGCTACGACGCGGACGTGAAGAAGCAGGCCCAGCAGTTGGGTCTCGAAGGCTGGTGACCTGACCTGGTGGGGGCCGGACACTCGGCCCCCACCGCACCCGCTGCACCATCCCCCTCCTGAAAGGACGCCCACCATGAGCTCCATCACGTCATCGCGCGACGGCCAGCAGGTGGCCATGCGCAAGACCCCACGAGCCTCCGCAGAACACGTCGACAAGAGCTACCCGCTGTGGTTCCACATTCCCGGCGCCGTGATCTACCTGGTGTTGTTCATCGTGCCGACGGTGTTCAGTTTCTACTTCGCCTTCACGCGGTGGACGTTGTTCAAGGCCAGTTTCATCGGGTTCGACAACTTCGTGTTGTTCTTTAACGAGCCCGGTCTGATCGGTTCGCTGAAGAACACCCTGATCTACGGCTTTGTGACCTCTGGCGCCAAGGTGGTGCTGGGCATGCTGCTGGCTGTGCTGCTCAGTGCCCCGATCATTGCGAGGGGCTACCTGCGATCGGTGACGTTCTTTCCTGTCCTGGTGTCGGCTGTCGGGGTGGGGATCACGTTCCAGGTGTTGCTGGACCCGTTCAACGGGATCGTGAACAAGCTGATCACCTCGATCACCGGCGCTGACGGGCCGGGCTGGCTCACGGACCCGAACATCGCGTTGCTGTCGGTCGCGGCGATCGACGTGTGGAAGGGCATCGGTCTGGCGACACTGATCTACATCGCCGGCATCGCGGCCATCCCCAACGAGTACTTCGAGGCCGCCCGGGTCGATGGGGCCACGTCGTGGCAGATGTTCCGCAACATCATCCTGCCGCTCAGCTTCCCGGCCACCTCGACGGTGATCATCCTTTCCCTGATCGGGGGCCTGCGGTCCTTCGACCTGATCTGGACCACCACCCAGGGCGGGCCGGGCTTCGCCTCCGACGTGATCGCCTCGGTGATTTACAAGCAGTACCAGGCCGGCTTCTACGGCCTGTCGACCGCGGGCAACGTGATCTTGTTCATCGTCGTGACAGCGATCATCTATCCGCTGTCGCGGTGGCTCAACTCGAAGGAGACGGTGCTGTGAACGGCATGCGCAAGTCCACCCGGTGGCTGGTCGGCCTCATCGGCATCCTCGTCACCAGCGGTCTGTTCATCGTGCCGTTCGCCTTCGTCTTCACAATGGCAGCCAAGGACACCAACGACGCCAGCATGCTGGATTTCTCCTGGCCCGTGCACTTCCAGCTGTGGCAGAACATCGTCGACGTGTTCCAGGCCAGGGACTACATGCTGGTCATCGCGTTCATCAACTCCACCGTGCTCACGGTGGCCAGCGTGACGCTGATGGTCGTGTTCGGCTCGATGATCGCCTACGTCCTGGACCGCAGGAAGTCCCGCCTGAATCCGCTGATCAACACCATGGTGCTGGCCGGCCTGATCATCCCCCCAGCCGTGGTCCCGACGATCTGGGTGATGCAGTCGCTGGGGATCTTCAAGACGCTGCCAGGCCTGATCATGATCGAAGTCGCCTTCGGTTTGGCCTTCACGGTGCTGACCATGCGGGCCTTCATCGCGACCATTCCCCGGGAACTCGACGAAGCCGCCATCGTGGACGGGGCCGGACCGCTCACCCTGTTCTTCCGGGTGGTCTTTCCATTGCTGCGTTCCGTTATCGTCACCATCGTGGTTGTGCAGTCGATCTTCGTCTTCAACGACTTCCAGAACCCGCTGTACTTCCTGCCCGGTAGCCAGAACGCCACCGTCCAGCTGACCCTGTTCAATTACATGAGCCAGAGCCAGACGACCTACAACCTCCTGTTCGCAAACGTTCTGGTAATCACCATCCCGATGCTGGTGATGTACATCATCTTCCAGCGCCAGATCGTGTCCGGAATGACCTCCGGCGCAGTCAAGGGCTGATCCGCTCTACCTCGAAAGGCGCTTTCATGACCTCCGCTGTCGACTCCGTCCGGTTGGAATACCGACAGGACTCGCCCTTCGTCGCTGTCACGAGGCCACGCGTGTCGTGGGTGACCCGAAGTGACGTGCCGGGCTGGCGCCAGCTTGCCGCAGAGCTCGCCTGGTACGACGGCTCCCGGACCGTGAACTTCCAGGTGGACGGGGACGCCTCCGTCCTCGTGGCGTGGCCGTTCGCCGAGCTGGCGCCGCGGCAGAGCGGCCGTCTTCGGGTGCGGACCCAGGGTGTCGACGGCTGGTCGGAGTGGAGTAGCGAGCGTCCGGTGGTCGCGGCCTTTCTGGGCGACAGTGAGTGGCAGGCACGGTTCATCGGTCTGCCCGCGCCTTCGCGCAACGCCCAGCCGGTGCTGCTGCGCCACGAGTTCGAGGTCGGTTCCGGCCTGGTCCGGGCCACGCTCTATGCCACGGCGCTCGGCGTCTACCAAGCGCACGTCAACGGGCAGGCAGTGGACGACCAGCTGCTCAAGCCGGGCTGGACGCCCTATCAGTACCGTCTGGTGCACGAGACAACGGACGTGACGGCTGCGCTCACGCCCGGGCGCAATGCAATCGGTGTCGCCCTCACCGGTGGCTGGTTCACCGAGAGCTTCGGCTTCCAGGGACTTGCCAGGCCGTTCTACGGCGAGCAGCCGTCGTTCGCCGGACAGCTCCTGCTCGAGTACGCCAACGGCGCCACCGCCTGGGTGTCCACCGGATCGGACTGGCAGGCCTGTGCCGACGGACCGTGGGTCGACGCCGGCATCTACCGTGGCGAGGCCTTCGACCGACGCCGGGACCTGACGGGTTGGGCCGACCCCGGTTTCGACAACGCCGGCTGGGTGGGCGCACAGGTCGTGCCGTCCGGTCCGGTGCCGGGCCCCCGCACCTCCCCGGAGGTTCGGGTCGTCGAGCAGGTGCCGGTCGCGGAGGTGACCACGTCGCCGTCGGGCAAGACAGTGCTGGACTTTGGGCAGAACCTGGTGGGACGGCTGCGCATCCGTGTCTCGGGAGAAGCCGGCACGGTCGTCACCTTGCGGCACGCCGAGGTGCTGGAAGACGGCGAGCTCGGCGTCCGCCCCCTGCGGGAGGCACAGGCCACCGACACCTACACCCTCGCAGGCAGCGCCGGGGGGGAGGAGTGGGCACCCAGCTTCACCTTCCATGGCTTCCGTTTCGCGGAGGTCACCGGGTGGCCGGGGGAGTTCGACCCCGCCGCCATCACCGCCGAGGTGATCCAGTCCGACATGACCCGCACCGGCTGGT
>JBBRIY010000027.1:0-14331 GCA_038220215.1 Propionibacteriales bacterium | reverse complement strand
TCGTCGAGTGCCTTGCCGGCCCCGCTCAGCTCTGCGACCACCGCTTCCGGCTCGGTAGCGCCGAGCGCGCGCTCAATCGCCTGGCGTACCTGCTCGGCACTGTCTCGCCATCCGTTCTCGTCCATATTCTGAGTATATGCAACTTCTGCACATGGTCAAGTTCTGCATAGGTGCCGTTGTTGCACAGGTGCCGTTCTTGCATAGGTGCCGTTGGTGCATAAGGACCACGTCGCCGGCGCCTCACCATCGGTTGTGTACCTCCTCTGCCCAACCGAAGATGGATTCGAAGGCGACGTCAGCGAAGGTGCCCGACCAGTAACCGAAGCACTGGTCGGTCCGCGACGATATGACCCCGAGGTTGGTGCGGGCCCTGCGGTTGTACTCGGGGGTGAATGTTGCCGAGAACCCGCCGCCGGCCACCCGCCAGGGACGGCGCCAGTCCGCAAGGTCGTAGGTCCAGTCGAGCTCGGCGGAGATCTTGTGCAGCACTGAGTCGATCAGGATGCCGTTCTCGGTCGAGCCGCTCCCCACCGTCCACTTGCCACCGATCTGGATGCCGATCGTCCGGCCCTCCCAACGACCCGATCCGGCACCCCAGTTCCAGCGCACGTCGTAGGGCCAGCGGCCGCGACCGTGGTCGAGCACAGCCCACGACTCCCCGGCGCGGACGGGATGCGTGATCCCTGCGACGGTCACGGAGCCGCTCGCCGGCAGTGCGACGTCCTTCACCGTGTACTGGAACCTGCGTTTCGACCACGGCACGACCACAGCAAGGCAGTCCTGGTTCCCGGGTCGGGTGACCGTGACGTCGAAGCTGACACCAGGAATCTGTGCACGCAGCCGGGTCGCATTCGGCGACGACTCGATGTCGATGGCCAGACCCTTGGCCCTCGCCCGGGCGGGCCCATCGTTGAGGGACGGGGGCAGCTCCACTCCGCGGGCCGGCAGCACGGTCGTCGCCTTTCCCCAGGACTGCGAGCCGGCGCGGTCGAGCACCCACACCTCGTTGACTGCGGCGTAGTCCAGCGAGGAGACCGTGAGCGCGAGGACGTGGGTCGGCGTGGTGACGCACCAGTACTCCCAGCGCTTGTTCCTCCCCCCGCCGCGGCGGCCGTCGATCCCGGAGGTGTCCATCAGCGGCCGCCGCGCCCAGCCGACGGCTGCCGGGTTGAGTGACCCATCGGCAAGGGTGAGCGCGACCCGTTCCGTCATCTCGACTTCGACCATGGCATGCATCCTTGCCGAAACGCGTAGCGGCACGGGGGCGAACTGCGGCGCGGCTTCCTGCACCTGCGGGTTTGCGGATACCGGTGGGCTAGCCTTCGACTCGGCAACGATGAGCCGGCGCAACTCCCGTGGCCGCAGGCAGACGGCGGAAGGTTGACCCCATGGCCACGGCAACACCAGGCCCTCCAGCCGTGCCGCAAGCCGGTACGGAAGTGCCGGGGCCTGTGATCGTCTGCGAAAGCGTGGTCCGCATCCACCAGCACGGGCGGATTGAAGTGCAGGCCCTGCAGGGCCTCGACCTCCACGTGGACAAGGGCGAGATGATCGCCGTCGTCGGCCCTTCCGGGGCAGGCAAGTCGACCTTGCTCTCCATCCTCGCCGGCGCTGACACTCCCACGGCCGGAACCGTCAGGGTGGCCGGTTGGGACCTCACCCGCATGTCGGGCACGGAGAGGGTCGCCTACCGGCGCAGCGTGGTCGGGCTGGTGCAGCAGCAGGCCTCGCGCAACCTCATCCCCTACCTCACTGCCGCCGACAACGTCATCGTCCCTCTGGGACTTGCCGCGTATCCTCGCCGCCGTCGTGCGGCGCGCGCAGCGGAACTGCTCGAACGCGTCGGCGTGGCCCACTGCGCCGGCCGGCTGCCGCGCCAACTCTCCGGCGGCGAGCAGCAGCGGGTGGCGATCGCGGTCGCGTTGGCCAACGACCCGCCACTGCTCCTCGCGGACGAGCCGACCGGCGAGCTCGATACCGCAACGTCACACGAGATCTTCGACACGCTGCGTGCTGCGAGCGCGGAGGGGGGCGTCACTGTTGTCGTGGTCACCCACGATCCGACCGTGAGCGGCCAGGTGGGACGCACGGTCTCGATCAGGGACGGCCGGACGAGCTCCGAGGTGCTGCGCCACACCGAGCACTCCGAGGACGGGGAAGCGCGCGTCGTCGCCCAGGAGTTCGCGGTGATGGACCGGGCCGGCAGGGTGCAGGTACCGCGGGAGTTCCGGCAGGCACTCGAGCTGACGCGCCGCGTCCGGCTCGCGCTCGAGGCCGACCATCTCGAACTCTGGCCGGACGGACGCAAATGACCATTCCCCGCCACTACCAGCTGATCGTCGACCTGCGTTCGGTGAGTCGCACCTACGGCTCCGGGCATGCTGCGGTCACCGCACTGCGCGATATTTCGCTCCAGGTGCCGGAGGGGGAGCTTGTGGCACTCGCCGGCCGGTCCGGCTCGGGGAAGACCACCCTGCTGAACATCATCGGCGGCCTCGACCGGCCCGACCACGGTGAGGTCATCGTCGACGGGACGGACCTGGCGCAGCTGGATGAGCAAGGACTCGAACGGGTGCGGCGCGAGAAGGTCGCCTTCATCTTCCAGGGCTTCGGCCTCGTCCCGGAACTCACGGCAACCGAGAACGTCGGGCTACCGCTGCGGCTACGGCGGATCGCTCCGGACGTCAGGGAGGCCAGAGCTGCATTGCTGCTCGACCTGGTCGGCCTCAGCGAGCACGGCGACCACCGTCCTGACGAGATGTCCGGCGGCCAAATGCAACGGGTCGCCATCGCACGAGCGCTCGCCGGGTCACCGCGGCTGCTCATCGCCGACGAGCCGACCGGCCAGCTGGACACCGAGACCGGCCTTGCCGTCATGGCACTGATCCGTGGCGTCGTTGAGGCCGAAGGGATGACGGCGATCGTGTCCACGCACGATCCGGTGATGATCGCCCTGGCCGACAGGGTGCTGCGGATCGAAGATGGCGCGCTCGTCGATGACTGATTCGGGACCAGCCGAGCCGGCGTCAGTGCGGACGCAACGGGTGAGGTCCCACGGCCTGCGTCGCGCCGCGTCCCAGGCCGGTCTGGTAGCGGCCCTGCTCGCCGTCTTCACGGTGTGCGCAACCGGAGCCGGCACCTGCGCGTTGCTGCTGACGGTGGGCAACGAAAGCGCACTCTCCGCGGCCGTCGCACAGGCGGACGGCAGCGAGAACGCCGGCAGCCCCGACATCACGACCGTCGTCGTCATCGGCGAAGACTCCACCGCAGACTCCACCGGAGGGGCCGCTGGCCGGGCGGATGCTGCGACGCTCGTACCCGTCACCCGGCAGGCACTCATCGAGGCTGCAAAGCCCTACAAGGCCGACGTCTCGCTCTGGACGATTACTCCCATGCTCTTCATAGCCGGCAAGGATGTTCGGGCCGGCTACCTGTTGGACGCAGACAACATCGCAGCCAACGCCTCGCTGCGCACCGGAGCCTGGCCCACACCTAAGGCGAACACTGGGGGAGCCATCGGCGTGGCCATCCCTGCTGCGACAGCTGCAGCGCTCGGGGCCAGTGTCGGCTCGGAGTTCCAGCTGTCCCAGGACCGCCACAACGGCGAGCCGGTCGCTCCGGTGTACACCGTCGTCGTCGCGGGCATCTTCGATCCGTCGGACACCCTCGCCTGGGGCCGCGAGACCCTTCACGGCCGCGGCTACGAGCCGAGCTTCCTTCGGCTGGCCACGTTCGGGCCCTTCGTTGTCGCCCCCGGCACCCTCGAGGCCCTCGCCGCTCCCGTTGGCAAGATCTCGGCCGTGCTGGATCCCGACCTCGCCGGCGACGCGACCGGTGTGCCCACGCTGCTTCGCGGCCTGCAGGCGGTTCCCGAACGCATCCAGAACGCGGCCGGACCGGCAATCAAACCCGTTCAGCTCTGGTCGACGTTCGGCGAGACCTTCGAGGACATGCGCGCCCAACTGAGCGTCACCAATGCGCTGGTCCTCGCCGTGATGGTCATCGTGCTGGCCCTTGGCGTCACCACGGCTTCGCTGGTGGCGCGCGTGCTCGTCGGCAGGCGCGCCGGCGAGATCACCCTGCTGCGTGATCGGGGTGCCGCCACCTCACAGCTCATGGCGGGTGCAACGACGGAAGCCCTGCTCATCGCCGCTGCGGCCTTCCTCTGCTCCGCCCCGCTCGCCCTCGCTGCCTACGCCGTGGGCGCTCCGGGGGGCGCCTCCGCGGCGTCATGGCTCGCCCCCGTCACAACCCACGCGGCCGTCTTCGTGCTGGCCCTGATCACCGGAGCGGCGCTGCCGGCGGGGGTGGTCGTGATCGCAGCGCTTCCCGAGCGTCCACGACGCGGCCGTCAGGTCATCGCAGGGCCGGTGGCCCGTTCGGGCATCGACGTCATGCTCGCGGTCGTCGCAGCCGTCACCTATTTCCAGCTCCGCTCGCACGTGGTGTCCTCCGGCGCGGTCGATCCGCTGCTCGTTGTCGCCCCGGCCGTCTGTGTGGTCGCACTGTCCGCGCTCCTCACCCGATTGCTGCCTCTCGCGGCTCGGTCGGCGAACTCTGCTGCCCGGCGCGGAAAGGGGGTCGTGCTCCCCCTTGCCGGGTGGCACCTTGCACGCGGCGGTGCCGCGCAGGGCGCCTTCCTCCTGGTGCTCGCCGCTGCGGTCGGCACGCTCGGAGTGACCTTCCTCGGCACCTGGTCGATGTCCCAGGGCGATCAGGCGGCAGCGATCGTCGGGGCCGACCTGGTGGTCGGGCAGGCCGGTGGACCCGGCACCGCCCGTGAGGTGGCCGAAGCAACCGGAGGAACAGTCAGCGCCGTCGCCGACCGTCCCATCGTCCTCGGCACCAGGCCAGCGGGCGTGCGGGTGGTCGGTGTCGACTCGACGCTGGCCGACGATCTGCTGCGGGGCAGGCTGCCGGACGCAGCACCGTGGTCGAGCGCGATGGCCGGGCTGGCGCCTGCGGTCGGCGGCACACCCCTCTCCGTCGCGGGCGGGTCGTTCCGGCTCACCGTCACCGGTGGCCTGGCGGCCGGCGCGGCAGCCCCCGGGACGGTGATGCCCGTGGTCACAGCGACGCCGACCCTCGTTCTCGCTGACGAGACCGGCTACCGGACCACCCAGGCGGGTGCCGAGGTCGCCCTTGACGGCCGTCCCCACGCAACCCGGCTCCCGATACCGGGCCAGCAGCCACTGCCCGCAGGCACCTGGCGGGTCGTGGCGATCGACCTCCACCTGGTGGACCACACCATCGACGACCTGATCGGGTGGGGGAACACGAGCGCGACGATGAACGTCAGCGTCTCCGTCGAAGGCGCTTCGTCGGCCGGCGGCGCCTGGGACGTCACTGGCGACCCCGGGGATGGCGGCGTCCAGCCCGGCGAGGCGATGGCTCACGGCGACACGGTGGACGCCTCGTTCTCCTACTCCGTTCTCGGCCTGTCCTGGGCGGAGGCCCACGCAACGCTGCTGAGTTTCCCCGCCTCCACCCAGGTGCCGGTGGTGATGACCGACGCCCTCGCCGGCGAGCTGGGGCTCAAGGCCGGTGACCGGATCGCCCTCACCTGGAGCACGACGGCGGTCGAGGCCGTGCTCGTGCGGACGGTGCCGTACGTGCCCTCACACGTGCGGGAGGCCGCCCTGCTCGCCGACCGGGCTTCACTGGAGCACGCGCTGCTCAGCGCCGGCCTGCTCGACCCGGTGATCGACGCATGGTGGGTGGCCTCCCCTCGACCCGATGCTGCCGAGGTGTTGCGCGCAGCAGGCCTTGGTCCGGTCTCCACGCGGGCGGCCGAGACAACGGCACTGCGTGAAGGTCCCCTGCGCTGGCCGCTGCGTTTCGCCTGGCTGCTGGCCATCGCCGCGGCCGTCGGCCTCGCTGTGACCGGGGCCGCAGCCCATGCGGCGGCCGAGGCCCAACGCCGGGCGTCCACCATCGCGCGGGTGCGCGCCATCGGGGTGTCGCAGCGCGATGCGCTCGCCAGTCACCTGCTGCAGCATGCCGCGATCACCACGACGGCCGTGGTGCTCGGCACGATCTCCGGCGCCGTCCTCGCCTGGCTGATGGCACCGGAGCTGGTGGTGTCGTCCCGGGGCGAGCCGGCGATCCCGCCGGCTGTCCTGGTGTGGTCGGTCGCACCGACGGCAGCAGTGGTGGGAGGCATCCTCGTCGGCGGCCTGGTTGCCGGCATTCCCGCTGCGCTCGCGGTCGTCCGGCGATCCACCGTCGCAGCCCTGCGGGCGGGGGATGCACCGTGACCCGGGCGAACCGAAGGCGTCCGGGCGTCCTGCCCTGGCGTGGCGTGTGGCGCCAATCGGCGGTGGATGCCGCCCCACTGGTCGTCGGCATGGTCGTCGCTGCGGTCGCAGCCTTCCTTTCCTGCGCCGTCCCGCAGACGCTGGACGCCGCAGCCACCCTGGAGGTGAAGGCGGCCCTGAGCACAAGGGAGCCGATCACCGTCGTCGTAGAGGTGCCCGACGACACCGGCAACGGGCCGAGCTACGACCCTGCCGGTTCCGCTGCCACCATTGCGGAACTGATCGATGCCCGCATGCCCGCCGAGCTGCGTAGCGTCCTCGCCGACCCCGTCACGGCCCTGATCGGGCCGGAACTCAAGGCAGGGGCGATCGCCGGCCGTCCAGGAAGGGTCCGCTTCGCCTACGTCTCGAGCGCCACCGGGCCTGCCGTCGAGTGGGTCGAGGGCAGGGCGCCCGCTGCAACGCAGAGTCCTGCAAGACTCCCCCCGCCCGATGGGGAACCGGTGATCGTCGAGGTGGCGATGTCCGAGGCCGCGGCAGCCCTGATGGGCGTGCACCCCGGCGCGAAGCTCGAGGTGGACAACATCGACAACGGCCAGCTCCTCGCCGTCAGGTTGAGCGGGATCTACCGCGTCACCGATCCCGCAGACCCGGCCTGGGGGGTGGCCCCCACCCTGCTCAAGCCGCAGCTGATCGGCGGTTCCGCCGCCCTCGCCTCGGTGGGGCTACTCACCTCGGCCGAATCGCTGACGTTCGCCGACTTCGCTCTCTACCCGACCGGGATGACCCGCACCTACACCTACCCCGTGGTTCCCGGCGGAGTGGACGCGAGGCTCGCCGCCGAGGTTGCGACGCAGGCGCGCGGCCTGGCATCGGGGCGCAAGGTTTTCGACATCGCTGGCGCAAGTCCAAGGGTGACAACGCAGCTCGACCGGGTGGTCGGCAGTGCGCTCGCGCGGGTGGACGCGGCAACGGCGCAGGCCTCCGTGCTGCTCATCGGCCTGCTGGCTGTCGCCCTGCTCGTCGAACTCCTCGCGGCCGGCCTCCTGGTCGAGCGCAGGGCGGCCGTGCTCGTGCAGTGGCGGGCGCGCGGCGCAACGCTGTCGTCGATCGGCGTCGCAAACGTTGCCGAGTCGAGCCTGCTGGCGATTGTGGGGGGGCTGATCGGCGTCGCCGCGGCGAACCTCGTTGTCGGGGGCCTTCCGCCGTGGGGCTGGATCCTGCCCCCGCTCGTCGCCGCCGCGCTCCCGCAGCCCGTCCTCGCCATGCGGGCGGCTGGCCGCTCTTCCGTCGTGCGGCGCCCGGCCAGTGGGCGAGGCACCGCGCTCACTTCCGCCCAGGTACGCCGAGTGGGCGCAGAGGTCATGCTGGTGCTCCTCGCGCTCGCCACCCTCGCGACCCTTGTCGTGCGGGGGGTCACCGCCTCTGCGGGGTCGGTCTGGTCCGACAGCGTTGTGCTGGCCGCCCCCGTGCTGGTGGCGCTCGCCGTTGCCCTCGGCCTGGTGCGTGCGTGGCCGCGCGTCCTGCGACTCGCCCGGACAGCAGCAGCCCGCGGGACCGGTGCCGTCCGGCTCCTTGCCGCAGCGCGCATGCGGGCGAGCGGGCTGGCGACGGCTGCGCTCGTGACCGGCGCGGCGATCGCCGCGATCGCGGCCTCCGTTGCCGGCACGGTGAGCCAGGGCCAGGTGGACGCGGCCTGGGACGCGATCGGTGCCGACGCCACAGTGACAACAACTGCCCCCGCGGGCCTGCCGCCGCGGGTGACGGCGCTTGACGGCGTCCGCGGGTCGACGGTCGCGACGGGGACGACCATCACCAGAGCGCAGGTGATCGGTTCACGGCTGGACGCTGCAGTGACCGTCATCGCCGTCGACGCCGACGCCATGGCCCGGCTGCTGGCTGCCAGCCCCGCCCCCGACGCCCCTCAGCTGGCCTCGCTGACAGCGGGCGGCGCCGGCGACCCCGTCCCCGTGCTCTTCACCGGCGGGCAGGGCGCGGAGAGCGCGACGCTGCGCTGGGGGGAGGATGCGGTCCGCGTCCGACCGGTCGGCGATGCCACTGCCCTGCCGCTCAGCGTGACCGGCGAGGGACCCGTGGTCGTTGTCGATCGCGAACTGCTCGGAAGGGCCGCCGGTCACCAGATCCCGGCGACCGAGGCCTGGGTCGTCGGAGAAGGCGCTGCAGCTGACCTCAATGCCGCGCTCGCAGGTGATCCCGACACCACGGTCGCCACCCGCGCCGACTGGCTCGCCGAGCGGACGAACTCGCCCGTGACGCTCGCTCTCGGGTTCTTGTTCGCGGGTGCCAGCACCGTCGCGATCGCTTTGACCGGCCTCGCTGTGGTGCTGATGGCAGCTTCCGGCTCGTGGGAGCGCACGCGCGCAGCGGCCCAGGTCAAGGTCCTCGGCCTTCCACGCGCAGCGGCTGCCCGGATCGGGTGGCTCGAGGCGACGATCCCGGCCGTCGTTGCCAGCGCAGTGGGGATCGCCGTTGGCATCGGGCTGGCCGGCCTCCTTGTGGGAGCACTCGACCTGCGCTCCGTCACCGGCGGCAGCGGGACGCCGCACCTGGTCATCGGGTGGTGGAGCCTCGGAATCCCGCTCATCCTCGGGCTGGTGGCGCGGGTCGCCGTCGCGGCGGTGGGGCTGATGCATCGCCGCGAACGCCTAGGGCCACTCCTTCGGGCAGGCTGAACGGATGACGCCATTCCTCATCTCGATGGCGCCACGAGGCCAGCTCCGACCGCACGCGGACGTCGAGCCAAGGAATCACGTCATCTCCTGATGGAATCGTGCGTCTACCGTGGTCCCGACTGCCGGGTTTGTCGACGTTACTCCTCCAGGGTGCTGAGGTCCCCCTCGTCCTGGCCGAGGGCGCGGGCCTTCAGCACGCGACGCATGATCTTGCCCGAGCGGGTCTTCGGCAGCTTCTCCGTGAAGTCGATCCAGTCGGGCTTCGCGATCGGCGAGAGGTGGGTGGAGACGTGCTTGCGCAGCTCGTCCGCGAGTTCGTTGCTGCCCTCGAACCCCATTCGCAGTACGACGAACACGTGGATCGCGTTGCCCTTCACCTCGTGGGGCAGCCCGATAGCGGCAGCCTCGGCCACCGCCGGATGCGACACCAGCGCCGACTCGACCTCGGCCGTCCCCAGCCGGTGGCCGGAGACCTTGATGACGTCGTCTGTGCGTCCGATCACCCAGAAGTAGCCGTCCTCGTCCCGGCGGGCCGAGTCCCCGGCGAGGTACTTGCCCGGGTACTTCGACCAATAGGTGTCGATGTAGCGCTGGTCGTCCTTGTACAGGGTTCGCATCATCGCCGGCCACGGGTTCTTCAGCACGAGGAAGCCCTCCTCGCCGTCGGCCACCGGTTCGCCGGCCTCGTTGAGGATGTCGGCCTCCTGGCCGTAGAACGGCTTGCCGGCAGAGCCCGGCTTGAGCGGCATCGACGGGGTCGGGCAGATCTGGAACATCCCGGTCTCCGTCTGCCACCAGGTGTCCATGATCGGGCAGCGGTCCTTGCCGACCACCCGGTGCAGCCATTCCCAGGCCTCCGGGTTGATCGGCTCCCCCACCGACCCCAGCAGCCGCAAGGAGCTCAGGTCGTGCCGGTTCGGCCAGGCCTCACCGAAGCGCATCAGTGAACGGATCGCCGTGGGGGCGGTGTAGAAGGTCGTGATCCCGTAGTACTCGATCAGCTGCCACCAGCGGTTCGGGTACGGGTAGGTCGGCCCGCCCTCGAACATGAACGAGGTCGCCCCGTTGAGCAGCGGCCCGTAGACCAGGTAGGAGTGTCCGGTGATCCAGCCCGGGTCGGCCGTGCACCACCAACGGTCCTCGTCCTTGATGTCGAAGGTGTACTTCAACGTCGTATAGGTGCCGACCATGTAGCCGCCGTGCGTGTGCAGGATGGCCTTCGGCTTCCCGGTCGAACCGGAGGTGTAGAGGATGAACAGCGGGTCCTCGGCATCCATTTCCTCCGTCGCGCACGGCCCGTTGGCGATCGGGAGCGCGGTGAGATCGTGGTACCAGTGGTCCCGCAGCGGGTCCATCGTCACCTCATGGCCGGTGCGCTTCACCACGATCACGTTCTCCACCGACGGCGAGAACCGGATCGCCTCATCGACAATGTCCTTGAGCTTGAAGATGCCGCCGTTGACCCACGACCCGTCGGCGGTGATCACCACCTTCGATTCCGAGTCGTCGATCCGGTCGGCGAGCGCGTCGGCGGAGAAGCCGGCGAAGATCACCGAGTGCACCGCGCCGAGCTTGGCGCAGGCCAGCATGGCGAACACGACCTCGGGGATCCGGGGCAGGTAGATGGTCACGCGATCGCCCTTGACGATGCCCATCGCCTTGAACACGTTTGCCATCTTCTGCACCTCGCGGTTCAGGCTGAAGTAGCTGAAGGTCTGGTAGTCGGTGCCGTTCTCCCCCACCCAGATCAGGGCCAGCTTGTTGCGGTACGGCCCGGACAGGTGCCGGTCGATGCAGTTGTGGACGATGTTCGTCTTCGCGCCGGTGAACCACTTGAAGAACGGCGGGTTGGAATCGTCCAGCACCTTTTCCCACGGCTGGTACCACTCCAGCTCGCCTGCGCGGTCCGCCCAGAAACCGATCGGGTCGGCAATGGCAGCGGCACGAAGTTCGGTGTCCTCCGGGCCGAAGGACGGGTCAGGGTTGTACATCAGCGCCTCCTGGGATCGGGCAGAGCCTAAGACTCACCCATACCCGTCCGGAAGCCCCGGCAATTGCTCCACACCGGCCGTGTTGTTCGGCCAGAATTGGTCTGTGATCATCGCCCGGGCCGACACCCCCGTTGGTGAGGTCGTGCTGCGCCGACGCGACGACGTGGACGAGCTGGTGGTGAACGGCGTTTTCGCGATGGACTCCGCCGAGGTCACCTCCGAACTCGCTCTCGCCGACGCCGCCGGCTCGCCACCCGGTCACGTGCTGGTCGGTGGGCTCGGCCTCGGCTACACCGCTGCGCGCCTGCTGGACGCAGGGGCAGAGCTCGTGCGGATCGTCGAACTCGCCGATCCGCTGATCGCGTGGGCTCGCGAAGGGCTGACAGAGCAGCTGGGACGCGTCGCAGCGGACCCGCGGACGGAGCTGGTGGAGGGCGACATCGTCGAAGAGGTCGACGGCACCTGGGACGCGATCCTGCTCGACGTCGACAACGGCCCGAGCTTCCTGATCCACGACCGCAACCATCGGGTCTACGCCGAGGACTTCCTGCGGACCTGCCTGCAGGCCCTGGCCCCCGACGGACGCCTGGTGGTCTGGTGCGAGACCGCGAGCCCCCAGCTGGCGTCCACCCTTCAGCGGATCGCCGGCGCGGCCGAGCTGATCAGCGTCCCCGTCACCCGGGAGGGACGCAGCTTCGACTACGCCCTGTACCTGGCCCACCCCGCCCCCGCCACCGAGGCCCACCGCTCTCCCGCCGAGGGCCATCCTTAGCGCTGAGGGCTGGCCCCCTGGGTGGAGCCCTCGGCGCGAAGGCTGGCCCTCGGCGAGTAGGTGGACGGCTCAGACCAGGGAGCTCGGGTCGTCGGGGACGTCGACGGCATGCTCCTGCAAGGCCTCCATTGGCACCAGGTCGAGAACGGCGGCGTTGGTGGCGGCCAGCACGACCGGCGCCGCGACACCGGCGGCGTACGCCCGCGCCCAGTTCACCGCCGTGACGCACCAGCGGTCCCCTGGCACGAGACCGCGAAACCCGTACACCGGCATCGCCACGGTGAGGTCGTTGCCGATGCTGCGCTGGTGGTCGAGGAACTCCCGGGTCACCACGGCGCAAATGGTGTGGCTCCCGACGTCGTCCTCGCCGGTGTTGCAGCAGCCGTCGCGGAAGAACCCGGTGACCGGGTCGGTACCGCAGAGCTGGAGTTCCCCGCCGAGGACGTTGCGTTCCATCAGATGCCGACGTCCTCCAGCAGGTCGGTCACCAGGGCCGCGATCGGCGAACGCTCGGAGCGGGTCAGCGTCACGTGGGCGAACAGCTGATGGCCCTTCAGCCGTTCGACCACGGCGACGACACCGTCGTGGCGGCCGACCCGGAGGTTGTCCCGCTGGGCGACGTCATGGGTCAGCACCACCCGCGAGTTCTGGCCGATGCGGCTCAGCACGGTCAGCAGGACATTGCGTTCGAGCGACTGCGCCTCGTCGACGATCACGAAGGCGTCGTGCAGGGAGCGTCCGCGGATGTGGGTCAGCGGCAGCACCTCGAGCATCTCCTGAGCCATGATCTCGTCGATGACGTTCTTGCTGGTCACGGATCCGAGGGTGTCGAACACGGCCTGGCCCCAGGGCGACATCTTCTCGCTCTCGCTGCCCGGCAGGTAGCCGAGCTCCTGGCCGCCGACCGCGTACAGCGGCCGGAAGACGATCACCTTGGAGTGCTGGCGGCGTTCGAGCACCGCCTCAAGACCCGCGCACAGGGCCAGTGCCGACTTGCCGGTGCCCGCCCGTCCGCCCATGGAGATGATGCCGATGTCCGGGTCCTGCAGCAGGTCGAGAGCCACCCGCTGCTCGGCGGAGCGCCCGCGGATACCGAACACCTCGCGGTCCTTCACGAGGCGGACGGAGCCGTCGGGCAGCACCCGTCCGAGGGCTGAGGAACTCGAGCCGTGCAGGACGATGCCGGTATGGCAGGGCAGGTCCAGGGCCTCCGGGACGACGGCATTGCCCTCGGCGTAGAGCTGCTCGATCGTCGCCGTCGGCACGTCCACCTCGGCCATCCCCGTCCAGCCCGAGTCGGGGGTGATCTCGTGGCGGTACTCCTCCGCAGCGAGGCCCACCGCGGACGCCTTGACGCGCATGGGCAGGTCCTTGCTGACCAGCACGACGTCGTTGCCCTCGGCACGGTAGTTGAGCGCGACTGCGAGGATGCGCGAGTCGTTGTCACCCAGGCGGAACCCCGCCGGCAGCACCTCGGGGTCGGTGTGGTTCAGCTCGACGCGCAGCGTTCCCTCTGCCTCGTTGACCGGGATCGGGGCGTCGAGGCGGCCGTAGCGGATCCGCAGGTCATCGAGGTCGCGCAGTGCCGTCCGGGCGAAATAGCCGAGTTCGGGATGGTGGCGTTTGGCCTCCAGTTCCGTGATCACCACGATCGGCACAACCACGTTGTGCTCGGCGAAGTTCCGCAGCGCATGCGGATCGCTGAGCAGGACGGAGGTGTCGATCACGAAGGTCTTCAGCGCCAGCGCGGACTCCTGTGTTCCTGCGAACACGGTGCGGGTCGATGAGCGGGGCATGTCGATCCTGTCCGAGCCGCACGTCACCACGTCCGGCTCACGTGGGTAGTCAGCCGAAGGGGCTCGGGCCTGGTGCTGGCCCGCGAGTTGCGCAGTGGCAACGACGCATCTGGTGCCTCTCGAGCGACGGGAGGACCCCCGTCTTGCTGTCGAGAGTAGGACGCGCTCAAGCACCGGCAAATGGCGACACGCCGCCCGTGGGGTGCAGGCAACGCGTTCGTAATGTTGCTGCCACAACCCGTTCAGCTCCACGTTGCGCCAGCTTGTGCAGGTTGCGCCTGTTGTAGCAGGCGCAACGTGCACCAACAGGCGCAACGTCGTGGGAGAGGGCGCAACGTCGTGGGAGAGGGCGCAACCTCGTGAGGGACGGCCCGTCCTAGACTCCTAGCCATGTCCTTGATCGCAGCCGTTGGCAACCAGGTGACCGGCGACAACTACCGCATCACCGTCCTTACCTCACGGATGCTGCGGCTGGAGTACTCCCCGACCGGACGCTTCGAGGACCGCGCCACCCAGATGGTGGTGAACCGGGACCTCGGTGGAGTCGACTTCGAGGTGGTGCGCGATGCTGCCGGCCTGCACCTGTTCACCGAGGCGCTGATCCTCGACTACGACGAGCAGGCCTTCTCCTCGTCCGGGCTGACCGTCCGGCTGGCCGGGCCCTATGGCTACCACAGCCAGTGGCGCTACGGGGTGCCGAACGAGCCGAACATCTACCATCCGGGCAATCTCGGCGGCACCGCCCGCACCCTCGACATGATCGATGGCGCCTGCGAGCTGGAGGACGGCCTGGTCGCCAGCAACGGCTATGCGGTGCTGGAC
>JBBRIY010000026.1:0-14345 GCA_038220215.1 Propionibacteriales bacterium | reverse complement strand
CCCAGCCGGAAGAGGTGCTGGCCCTGATCGTCTCGGCCATTGGTGACGCGGGCTACCCGGTGGGGATGGAAGGCGTCGCGATCGCCCTGGACCCGGCCGCCTCGGAGTTCAACAAGGCTGACGGCAGTTATCTCGTCAACGGCCAGACCCTGACGAGCGACGACATGATCGCGCGCTACCTGGCCATGGTGGACGCCTTCCCGATCTGGAGCATCGAGGACGGCCTGGGCGAGGCCGACACCGAGGGCTGGAAGAAGCTGACCGCAGCCCTGGGGGGCCGGATCCAGCTGGTGGGTGATGACAATTTCTGCACCAACCCGGCGATCATCACCGACGCGATCGCCAACGGGATCGCCAACGCGGCGCTGATCAAGGTGAACCAGATCGGCACCGTCACAGAGACCCTGGAGGCCATGCGGATCTGCCACGAGGCCGGCTACGGGCAGATGGTGTCCCACCGTTCCGGTGAGACCCCGGACACGTTCATCGCCGACCTGGCGGTGGCGACCGGCTGTGGCCAGATCAAGACCGGCGCACCGGCCCGCGGCGAGCGGGTCGCGAAGTACAACCGGCTGATCCAGATCCAGGCCGCCAACCCGGCGCTGGTCTACGGGCTGAACCGGTAGCGAGCGAGGTCGCCGTCAGAGGACCGGTCGGGCGACGTGGTCGCCCGACCAGTTCTGTTGCCGGCCTACCACGGAGTGGGTGCCTTCCAGTCGACGACCTTCACGGGGACGATCAGGACGGGCCGATGCTGGTGACGGCTCAGGTGCAGCGCGACCGACTCGGAGAGGAACTCCCGGAGCCGCTCGGTTGGTTGCGGGTGACGGGCGCCGACGATGATCGCCGACGCATCCACGGCTCGCGCCAGGTGCGTCAGGGCCCGGTCCGGGCGCCCGGCCAGGTAGCGGAACTCCCACGGGCCTTTGTGCTCAGACAGGGCTTCGCTCAGGAACTGCTGGAGCTGGGCTTCCCGGAGCTGCCAGGAATCGTCGGCGAGGTCGGGGTCGAGTTCGGAATGGCGCACCGTGCCGTCGGCGTACTCCTCATCGACGATCCGGGACTGGTCGACGAAGCCGAAGTAGATCGGCACCGACCCGAGGGCGTCGGCCCACGCGGCGGCGGTCAGGGCGACGAGCTCGGACTGGCCGGGCGTGATCCCCACGACGAGCGGATGTCCGGCGACGGGAACCATGCGCTGCGGGCTGGGTTGCGGTACGCGGTGGAAGAACACGCGCTCCTCCTCGCTTGGGGCTCAGTGCGTGCACCCAAAGACCTGAAGAGGACCCATCAGCCGGCCGGCGGTTTCAGGTAGCACCCGGGGTGGGATCCATCACCACGCGCCAGCCTAGTAGCGGGCCGGCGCGCGCGTGAGGGTCGTGACTAATGGGTGAGGGCCGGATCGACCGGGTCGTCCTTGCTGTCGACGACGGCCAGAGTCCAGCCGGCGTCGCTGTGGCGGAGCAGGTTCCAGCAGCCGGTGCGCTGCGGCACGTGCCCGTGGTGTTCGCTGGCCGGCAGCACCTGGTCGAGGAGCAACCGGATCACCGCGTCGTGGGTGACGACCACCAGCGGACCCAGGTCGGTGCTGGCGACCAGCTCCGTCAACGCAGCCTCGGCGCGCGCAGCCACGGCGGCGGCGGGTTCGACCCCGGGCGCTTCGTCCAGGCTGCCGAATCCGGGAGCCACATCGGCGCACGCGCGCCCGTTGAACACCCCGTAGTCCCGGTCGATGAACCGGTCGTCGATCTCGACGGCCACCTCGGACGTGGTCGCGATCGGATCGGCGGTCTCCCGGGCCCGGAGCAGGGGACTGGAGACGATGCGGGACACCCCGACCTCTCCGAGCTGCCACCCCAGATCGCGTGCCTCAGCCTTCCCGACGGTGTCGAGCGGGGGATCGAGGTGTCCTCGCAGCAGGCCGGCAGCGTTGAGTTGGGTACGGCCGTGACGAACCAGGTAAACATCCATGTTCAAGATTCTCCTTGTCTAGGCGGGTCGGCGCTCGGCCGGCTCAGATACTGAATGGTCGGGTCTGGTGACGTCCGGGGTCCGGCGCCTCGTCGAGGGGTCGCCGAACACCTTCGCGTACACGTCGAAGCCGTGACTCGTGGCCTGAGGTGAGTCGGGCAGCACCCGGAAGCTCCGGCTGCCGTCCGGGAGTCGTTCGGCCCGAAGGAACAGTGTGCCGGGTCGGTTCAGGAAATGTTGGGCCAGCGCGTGGAAGTGGGTGACGATCACCACCCGCATGCCGTGGCCGAGGAGGGCGCTGATGATCTCGGAGCCGATATAGGAGCCTTCGATCTCATCGGTGGAGGCGAAGGACTCGTTCATCAGAACCAGGTCGCCGGGACGGCAGGCGTCAACGATGCGGCTCATCCTCGCCAGTTCCTCGTCGAGCTTCCCGCTGCGCAGCGACTCGTCCTCCGAGCGCCGGAAATGGGTGTGTACCGCCGGGGCGACCTCGGAGCTGAACCGGGCGGCCGGGACGAACATCCCGCTCTGCATGAGCAGCTGGGCGCAACCGATGCTGCGCAACAGCGTCGTCTTGCCGCCCTGGTTGGCGCCGGTGATGATCACCAGCTGTCGAGCTGCTGCCTCGACGTCGTTGGGCACGGGAGCCGTCCCCACGCGGACCGGGATGCTCAGGTTCACCAGGCCCGCTGCCTCAAGGGTGCCCACGGTGGAGGTGAGCGGTTCCGGCCAGCACAGCTGCACACCGGCCCGAGTGAGGTGTTGCTGCAACTGGAGGGCCCCGACGTAGAAGCCGGTCTCCCACTGCAGCTGCAGGAAGAAGCTCTTCACGTGGTGTACGGCTTCGGCCAGTACCCGGGCGACCTCGTAGATGGCGTCGTCGCGGAGCTCGCCCAGGGCGCGGGCGCCGGCTTCGTCCCGCTCGGCGAGGGTGAACCGGAACTGGCCCTGGGCACCGATGCCGAGCGCCTCCCGCCAGGTCCGGCGACCCGTCTTGGGCGCCAACAGGTCCAGGGAACCGACCATGGCACGGTTCGTCACCATCGCCCGGGCGACCATGCCGCCGGGGAAGTGGAGCTGCGACAGCATTGTTGCGACCTCGTCGAGGTAGTCGTCATCCAGCTCGTCGATCAGCCGTTGGTACAGGGCTGACAGCCCGGGGGAGGTGGCGGTCGGCTGTTGCTGCCTGGCGTGCTGGGCCAGCTCCCGCAACAGGGGAAGCACTGCCTTCAGCCCGTACAGGGAACTGGAAAGCAGGGAATCTGCCGTTCGGGCCGAGTACATCCAGGTGCCGCGCTGGCTGTCGAGCGCACGGCCGGCAAGGTCGAACAGGCTTCTCATCACGGTCGGGTTGCCGATCGCGTCGGCCAGCACCTGCTGGCGCCACCGGATGTCGCGGGGGTCGGTGAGCGGCCGCAACACGATCTGGGGAATGTCGTTCAGGCGTCCCGTCGCGGTCATGAGATCGAGCACGGGCCGCAGGTCGAGGTCGGCGACCAGGTCCTCGTCACCGTCCGCGACCGCAGGGTGCAGTTCGGCCTCGACGTCGGGATGCAGCAGGCGCACCTTCATGGCAGCCTCGCTTCCAGGTCGGCGGTCGACAGGCCGTGCCGGGCGGCCAGGGCGACAGCGTGTGACTTGTTCGTCGGCGGCTGCGGTCTGAATGTGAAGGTGGGCCGGGTCGGCTCGGCCGGGTCCACCTGCCCCACCAGGCTCAAGGCCTTCGGGGCGGACCTGACCAGGTCTTCGAGGAACGTCACCCACACCACGCGGCAACCCAGGTCGTCGAACCGGTCGAGGATCAGGGCCGACAGGCTCACCGCATCCTCGGCCGAAGTGCCCGAGAACAACTCGTTCAGGATCAACAGGGAGTTGGCCCCGGCCGCCTGGATGACCTGGTGCAGCCGGACCATCTCGTCGGCCAGTCCACCGCGTTCGTGCTCGGGGTCGTCGGGCCGCGGGAAGTGGGACAGCACGGGCTGCAGCAGCGGCAGGGATGCCGATCGCGCCGCAACGGGCAGCCCGAGCGAGGCCAGGTAGGCCAACTGCCCGGCGGAGCGGGCGAAGGTGGTCTTGCCGCCCTGGTTGGGTCCGGTGATGAACGCGACTCGCTCACTGCCCGCCATCACCAGGTCGTTGGGCACCGGGGGCTCCTCGGTGGCCTTGGCGCCGACTGCCAGCGCGAGATCGACCATGCCCTTGATGCGCACCGGGCCCGCAGTGCCGGTCTGTAGCCGGGGCAGGCAGAACGCCACACCTGCGTTAGCCAGCCGGTCCACTTCGCGCAGGTAGTCCAGGTAGAACCTCAGCTCCTGGGCGACGACCTCCAGCCGGGCGGGCAGGAAGTCGGCATGGGCGGCCACGAAGTTCTGCAGCCGTGCCAGCGTCTCCGGGAATTGCCGGGCGACCAGGTTCAGGACGTTGTCTTCGAGGTGGTTGATGTAGCGCTGTGGTCGTTGCGGGATGGCCACGGCCGGCGGCTCACCGGTGCGGAAGCGCCCGAAGTTGGTCCGGATCGCCTCCACCCACAGCTGGCGGTCCGGGTCGGGCCCGACCCAGACGGTTCCCGACTGCATGCCCAACTCGAACTGCAGGCCGTGCAGTTCCTCGAGGACGTCGGTGATACCGGAGGCGAGCTGACGGAAGGCCTGGCTGTGGGTGTAGTCCACCAGGCTGCAGGTCAGCTCCTGCAGGCCCGCCGACTGTGGGTCCAGGCCTTCCAGGCCGGCTGCGGCCTCGGACACGACGGCCGCGAACCTGGCGATCGACTCCGCGCGGCCGAGGTCTGCTGGCAACGGGTAGCGGAGGTTGTCCGCGGCGTTGACGGACTGGCGTTCGTGCGCCAGGCCCTCAACGAAGGCCTGCGTGACGCGCCGGAAATCAGGGCGGAGCAGTTCTGTGACCACGGCCTGCCGATACTCGACCGTCTGCAGGTCGGTGCAGGGCGTGTACCAGACCGACCTCTGGAAATCATCGGCGCGTCCTACCACCCCCGCGATGACGTCGTCCAGCCTCAGGTCCGTCAGGCATTGCCCCGGAACTGCGTTCAACGCACGTTCGAAACCGGGGGGCCGCAGCACACTGGGCCGCTCACGCGCCGTCTGTTCTGGCGCCCTTTCTTCAACCGCCGCTGGGTACACCACAGTCCCTCTCATCAGGGTAGGGACCGTCAGCGTTCGCGGTTTACGGCGAGCCCCATCGCCGGTACGCCGACTGTACCCCGACTAACCTGCGCCGATGCCGGGGCGCCCTCCCATGCTGTAGACATCTCGAGAATCCCAGTGTCAGTCCGGCGGCCCCCACAGGATGGCGGGGCAGTCAAGAGCCCTCTCGGCCGTAGACTTACGCAGAATCTGTTCGGCTGGATACCTGAAGGCGAGACATGGAGCTGACCGACTATGTGAGAGTTCTCCGCACGTACTGGCGGACTGTCATTGCCAGCCTTCTTGTCGCCCTGGGGGCGGCGGCAGGCGTGTCGGCGCTCGCCACCCCGATCTATACAGCGTCGGCGGGGGTGTTCCTCACCGTTAACAGCGGGGGAACTGCCGGCGAGCTCAACCAGGGCTCCACCTACGCAGAGAACCAGGTGCGTTCCTACGCTCAGGTGGTGACCGCGCCGATCGTGCTCCAGCCGGTGATCGACACGCTGGGTCTCCAAGTGACCGTCGCGACGCTGAGCGAACGGGTCTCCGCCACCGTCCCGGTCAACACCGCCATCGTCAACATCGACGTCACCGGCACCGACGCCACCAGAACCGCGGACCTGGCCAACGCCGTCGCCCGGCAGCTGATCGTCGTGGTGGACGAGCTGTCTCCCCAGACCGACGCCGGCAGCAGGAGCGTGAAGGCGAGCATCATCACCCCGGCCAGCGTCCCCGTTGAGTGGACCTCGCCGCGGGTGCTGCTGAACCTGGCGCTGGGCACTCTCCTCGGCCTGTTGCTCGGCGTGGGTCAGGCCATCCTGCGCTTCCGGCTGGACACCCGCGTCGTCGGCGAGGCCGACGTTGCGCGGGTGACCGATCGGTCGGTCGTCGGTGCCATCGCCTTCGACGCCGACGCCAAGGAACATCCCCTGATCTTCCAGGCACCAGCAAACTCGGTGCGGGGCGAGGCCTATCGGCGCCTGCGGACGAACCTGCAGTTCCTGCAACTCGACGGACGCAAGGGCTCGATCGTGGTCACGTCCTCGATCGCCGCAGAAGGCAAGACCACGACGTCCATCAACCTGGCCAGCACGCTTGCCGATGCGGGCCAGTCGGTGCTGCTGATCGACGCAGACCTGCGCCGTCCGAGCATCGCCGACTACGTCAACCTTGACGGCACCGTGGGGCTCACCGACGTGATCATCGGCCGGGCCGACCTGGCTGATGTGGTGCAGCCGCTGGGCCGCGGCAACCTGCACGTGCTGCTGTCGGGCCGCATTCCGCCGAACCCGTCGGAACTGCTCGGTTCGCAGCCGATGCAGAAGCTGTTGGCTGAGGCGACCGATCGCTACGACATGGTGATCATCGACTCCCCGCCGCTGCTGCCGGTCACCGACTCGGCGCTGCTCTCGCGCTTCTGCGGCGGTGTCCTGCTGGTGGTCGGCAGCGGCTCAGTCACCAGGCCGGAACTGGCTACGGCGATCGGCTCGCTGGAGGCCGTCGACGCGTCCATCCTCGGGATGGTGCTGAACCGGCTCCCGACCTCCGAACTCGGCCACTACGGTTACCACCACTACTACGAACAGCTCCAGCAGGACGACAACCTGCAGGAGGACGACACCATCACGCGGGACGGAATGAGGGCTATGCCGATTGCGCCTGCCGACGTGTTCGCGAACCGGGTCTGATGCCGGTACGCATCCTCGTCGTCTGCACGGCGAACATCTCCCGCTCCCCGGCTGTGGAGCGACTGCTGCGCGCCGGCTTGGACGGCACGGTGCAGGTCGACAGCGCCGGTGTCGACGCCTTGGTTGGTTTACCGATCGATCCGCACGTCGCGAGTTTCCTTCAGGACCACGGGGTGGACTCGAGCGGCTTCGCCGCCCGGCAGGTCGACGAGCCCTTGGTGAGGGCCGCCGATCTGGTGCTCACCCTGACTCGCGCCCAGCGCGCGCAGGTGCTCGACCTGGTGCCGTCCGCCGTGCGACGGACGTTCACGCTTGCGGAGTTCACAAGAGTGGTGAGATCCCTCGACCTGTCGGACCTGCCCGCGGGGCTCGGCACGGGGGGCAGGCTGCGCGCCCTTATCCCCAGGGCCACGGCAGGACGAGCGCTCGCGCCACGGGCGGCGGCCGATGGCGACGACGTGCCTGATCCCTACGGACGGGGCGCAGCGGCCTACGACCACTCGCTGGCGCTGATCACGGAGGCCACCGCCGAAATCGTTCGGGTCGCGCGCGAGTGAGTAACCGGGAGGGTTAGCCGGCGGGTACGAGCTCGGCGATCAGGGTTTCTATGCGGCTGCGGATCTCGTCCCGGATGGGGCGGACGGCTTCGATGCCCTGCCCGGCCGGGTCGTCGAGTACCCAGTCCTCGTAGCGCTTGCCCGGGTAGAACGGGCAGGTGTCGCCGCAGCCCATCGTGATCACCACGTCGGAGGCCTTCACGGCGTCGGTGGTGAGGATCTTGGGCTGCTCGGCGGCGATGTCGATGCCCTCTTCGGCCATCGCGAGGACGGCCATCGGATTGATGGCATCGGCCGGCGTCGAACCTGCGGACAGCACGTCGATGCGTCCCTGCCCGAGGTGGCGCAGGTAGCCGGCGGCCATCTGGGAACGGCCGGCGTTGTGGATGCACACGAACAGGACGGTGGGCTTGCTCATCTCCGCGACTCCTTGATCTCTCCGGCGGGCGTCCCGTCGGGCTTGACTCTCATGGTAGCTCAGTTACTATTGCCTCAATTGTTATGGAGGCAATGCAGCGATGTCAATCGGGAATCTCGAAGCACGGGCTCGTGCCTACGCCGCTCTTGGCGACCCGTCGCGGCTGGCGATCGTCGACCTGCTGGCCAACGCCGATCTGGCCTCCGGTGAACTCGGCGCGCGGCTGGACCTGCCGACCAATCTGATCGCCCACCACCTGAAGGTGCTGGAGGAGGCAGGACTCGTCCTGCGTCGACGATCCGAGGGCGATGGTCGCCGCACCTACGTCAGCCGCACCGGCGCCTGCAATGACCTGCTCGGCAATGACCTGCTCGGCGGCGGGCACCTGGCCCGTCCGCGCAAGGTGGCGTTCGTGTGTTCGCAGAACTCGGCGCGAAGCCAGCTCGCCGAGTGCTACTGGCGAACCGTCAGTGACATCCCGGTGGTTTCTGGCGGCACCCACCCGGCACGACGAGTGCACCCCCGGGCCGTCGCTGTCGGTCGGCGTCACGGCCTCGACCTGACCACGGCCCGTCCGCGGCTCGCCACCGACGTGCTCAGTGGTGACGAGCTGGTGATCGCGGTCTGTGACCGCGCCTACGAAGACCTCGACAGCCAGCCGCTGCACTGGTCCGTTCCCGACCCTGCCCTCGTGGCGAACGCCGAAGCCTTCGAGGGTGCCTACGCCGACATCACCGGCCGGATCACCCGGCTGGCCGCCAGCTTCGAAGGAGAGGAATCATGACCACCACCCCTCACCCCGTCTCGGAACGCAGCTGGGAAAGCCTGCACACCGACGAGAAACTCGCGCTCAAGCAGGCATCGGCACGCCTCGCTGACAGCTTCGTGGGTCTGTACGGCAAGGAGGCCATCGAACGCTTCCTTGCCAGCTCCTTCGACCAGTTCGCTGATCACGCGAAGGTGACCAGGTTCCTGCCGCTGCTGGCCGAACGATTCGCCTATCAGCGTCTGCAGGCCCTGGCGCGCATCGAAGGGCTTCACGATGACGGCAAGCCGGTTGTGCTGTTCCTATGCACCCACAACGCCGGTCGTTCCCAGATGGCGCTCGGCTTCTTCCAGGCCCTGACCGGCGACAGGGCGGTGGCCTGGTCCGGTGGCTCCGAGCCCGGGATCCAGGTGAATCCGGCAGCGATCGCCGTGATGGCAGAGCGGGGGATCGACATCTCTGGGGAGTTCCCCAAGCCCTGGACCGACGAGACCGTGCGGGCTGCGGACGTCGTCGTCACGATGGGTTGTGGCGACGCCTGCCCGATCTTCCCCGGCAAGTGTTATGAGAACTGGGATGTCGAGGACCCCGTCGGGCAGACCGTTGAGGACGTCCGGCCCATTCGGGACGACGTCGAGCGCCGTGTCCGGACGCTCATGGCGTCGCTGAACCTGTAGCCCCGACGGCGTCCTGAATGGCGCAGAGTGGACCTCGCACGCATCAACCTGGCCAACGACCCGGGGTCGTTCGTGCAGAACTCCTCCGTGCGGGCTACCTCGACGACGTCCTCACTGATCGCTGTCCGGCTTCGACGGATCTCTGACCAACCGGTAGGGATCCGGGGCCCTGCGCTCCTCAAGCAATCCGAGCTGGTAGGCGCGCCGGATCAGGTCTCCACGCGTGGCGGCCCCGAGCTTCTCACGCAGGGCCACCACCTGCTTGCGCACGGTGTTCACCGACACGAACTGCTGGTTCGCGATCTCCTGCACCGTGGCGGACGTGGCGAGCAGCGGCAGCAGCACCTCTTCGCGCCGGGTGAGGCGGACCAACGATGACGAGGCGATGGAGCTTTCCCGCAGCCCGTTGAACGCTCCCCGCGCCGACGCTCTGGTGACGAAGCAGTCGTTGCCGCGATGGTGGTGCCGCTCGTGCTCGGTGATCAGGTAGGTGCGCACCTGGGACGGGAGCGCCGCGAAGGGCACGAGCGTGCCGGCCTCCTCACACACGGCACAGGCGCCCGCTGCGGCCCCGGCGACCAGTTCTTCCGCGGCGCCGGCCTGGTGAAGCGCTGCGCTCTTCGCGGCGTAGAGGAAGCCCCGATCCGAGAGCGAGACTTCCATTTCGTAAATGCCCTCATCGGCCTTGGCCACAGCGCTGAGGAAGTCACCGGAGTACAGGTAGAACCAGGTGGCGGGCACCGCCGATACGGAGTCCTCTGCGTTCTCCAGCAGGTCCATGATGATCGGCTTGGCGCGGTTGACGGCTCCCAGGCTGAGCAGGAGCTCGGCGCGACTCCTGAGCAGGGCAGGCCCCCAGGGCTTGCCGTTCACGGGCTCGCGGCCCGAATCGGCCACGATCGAGTCGAACTGGGCAAGCCCGCGATCCGGGTCGTTCCACAGTCGCGCGGCATCGCTCATCACCGTGGCGTGCATCGGCCGGACGTTGAACCAGCGGTTGGCGGTCACCTGGGCCGCATGGAGCCGCAGGTGGTAGTCAGCCATCTCGTGGTCGAGCACACGGATCGCAGCATCCGCGCGAACCAGATGGAGGGCCGGCTCGATCCAGGCTCCGGTCCGGCAGGCATGGGCGGCGTGGTGTGCCAGGAACTTCTCGGCGATCGCTGCGTGCTGCGTGTTGCCGGAGACGGCGCTCGACGATGCGACCACCAGTGCCGCCATGAAGCCCGGGAAGGTGCACTGGGTGCTGAGGATCATTGCGAACTCGCCCTGCCGACGGGCCCGGGACCAATCGCCTCTCAGGATCGAGACCAAGGACGCCGCGGCGTGAAAGAAGGTCAGCGCCTTCCCGCTCACCAAGCTGCCCGAAAGGGAGGCTTCGCGGACCACCCGACTCAGCTCGGAGTAGGTGGCCAGCGGCCCCACCAGCAGCGGGTCGTGTGATTCGGGGTTGGTCGCCTGCGCGAGCATCCTGATCGCCCCCCCGAAGACCTGCGCGTCGGCGGTCTCCCTCCGAGCCCAGTCGGAGTGCAGGTTGTGGCCGTCGCGAATCAAGGACGCCATCATCTTGTCGAGGACCAGCAGGTCGTTCTCCGGCTCGTAGGCCGACGCCGCGGCCTGCGCGAAACTCAATCCCGGGAATCTTGCGCGCAGCGCCGGCGGCACGTTCGTAAACGCGGCACGGGTCGTGGGGTCGATGATCAGGTCACCCATGGAATGCGTCATCCAGACGGCTTCGAGACTCGCCCAGTCGCCGGCGTCGAGCGCCCACTTCGCCAACTGTGATCCGAGTTCGCCACCCGGATCCTCGAGGCCTGCAGCCAACAGCTCGCGCCGTACCACTCCGACCCCGGGTTCGGTGGTCTCCAGCTCGGCCCTCATCGCGTCCAGTACTTCGGGACGCAGAAGGCGGACGCCCGCCCGTTGCTCGGCGTCGGCTTCGCCGAACAGGCCAGCGGCGTCCATCATCGACAAGAGGGTGGCGGCATGTGCCGGCGACAGCCCGACGCCGGCGCTGGTGGCAGCCGTCACCAGCACCTCGGTGGAGCAGATGTCCGCCATCGCGACCCGTGGCAGCCACTCAGGCAACAACCCGTTCACAGCTCCGGATTCCTCCATGGAGAGTCCACGACTCTTCCAGAAGTCGGTAAGGAAAGGCTCGAGACCAGCCATCGCAAACACCTCGCAGGAACGGAACCACAGGGCTCTGAACGGAAATCCATGACGAAGAGGCCTCGCCGTCGGCACCGACCGGCATCGTCCTGCCAGCCGCTCCCGCTCAGCCACAACACCCCCAATCTAGGCCCCAACATTTGAAGCGACGCTCCGTGTCGTCGGCCATTTACGAAGTTCTTGGTCAACTGACCCAGTTCTGCACCCATTGGGCCGCTTGCTGTTGTCAGGTCAGCAACGCGATGTCAGGCTCGTAGCAGGCAGCAGATCGCACTCAGAAATGAGGGCGACGAAGCTGCTTCGCCCGTACTGCCGGTTGTTCACCCCCGAAGACCAAGGCACCCAGCAGGCCACCCGTGGCCCGCGGACGATGTTTGCAGGAAACCCCGGGACCCCCCGACCGGTGGTTGATGTCAAGGCCGGGGCCACCCCAGACCCCGTGACCCCGGCCCGCAAACCTCACCGAACCCGTGCCCGCATGTGTGCACCGCGTGCCAGCTCATCGACACTGTCTGCCCCTGGGTGTGAATGAGTGCACCGTTGACGGTGGACTAATTCACAATCGACGGAAAATTGCCTGGATCGATGATTCATTTCTGCCGAAATGTACGTCTGCGCTGTTCGGCTGATGTGGTGGGTGTCATGAGCGACCTGACTATGAGCGACGCCCGAGCGCGTCTGGCCGACATCGAAGCCGCCCGCAGGCGTGCAAGGGGCAGGGCTGGTGGGTAGCTCAGGCCTTCGATGTTGCTTGCGTGTTGCTCGGGGAGCAAATGAAAAGGCCCCTGACTAGCGTCATGCCTAGTCAAAGGGCCTTTCAGATCAAGCTCCCCCGCCTGGACTCGAACCAACACGCGGGGCCCCCTTCCCCATCTGGACCACCCCTAGTCAATCGCCTGCTGACTAGGGATTTCGCCGTCCAGATACGCGACATTGTCGATTGCAGGAGTTCGCAGAAATAGGCGGAATTCCGCTACGATAGTGCACGTATGGTGCACGACGGGTCCGGGGAAGGGACGTTCGAGATGAGACAGCGGCGGGGGTTCGGCAAGCTTCGCGGACTGCCGTCCGGTAGGTACCAGGCTAGCTACGTCGGGCCTGATCTGCGTCGTCACACCGCGCCCACAACCTTTGAGACCAAGCTCGACGCAGAGGGCTGGTTGCGCGATGAGTACCGCATGATCGAACGCGACGACTGGACGGCGCCGGTCGCGCGATCGCGGACGAAGTATCGACCGGGCTCGACCTTGAGCGACTTCGCTCCCGGGTGGCTCGAGACCCACAAACGCAGCGACGGACAGCCGCTCAAGGAACGCACCCGGGAGCACTACGGGAAGCTGTTGGACCGACGCATCCTTCCGCACCTCGGCGAGCTACCCATGCGGTCGCTCACCGAGGATCGGCTCACCCAGTGGCTCGACCGCGAACTCCCACAAGACACGCCGGTCGCAAACGCGCACGCCTACGCGCTGTTGAGCGAGATTCTCCGAGCGGCGGCTCGCAAGGATCCGATGATCAAACTTCCGATGGTGGCCGGTGCGTCCAAGGCGAAGACGAAGCACAAGGCTGACCCGGCATCGCTCGAGGAGTTGACCGTGATCGTCGACAACATGCCCGAGCGGCACCGGCTGGCCGTATTGCTGATGGCTTGGTGCGCATTGCGGTTCGGGGAGGTGACCGAACTCCGTCGTCGGGATCTCGTCCTGACGGGCGACAACCCACGGATCAAGGTTCGCCGAGCCGTTGTCCTGGTCGGTGGTCAGCGCGTGGTGACCACACCGAAGAGCGAGGCCGGAGATCGGGACGTCACGATCCCACCGCACCTCTTGGAGCCGATTAGGCAGCATCTGAACCAGTTCACCGAACCCGGGCCGGATGCCTTGCTGTTCACAGCCGAACGCGGCGGGCACCTCGCGCTCTCGAGCCTCAACGGCAAACCCGCTCGGCGTCGCCGGATCAAGGGGCGCATGGTCAACGAGTCGGCTTCCGGGTTCTGCAAGGCCCGTGAGGCCGCCGGGCGGCCTGACCTCCACATCCACGACCTCAGGCACACCGGGGCAGTTCTGGCGGCCCAGGTGGGCGCGACCCTGCCCGAACTGATGGAGCGGCTGGGGCACTCGACCCCGGCCGCGGCCATGCGCTATCAGCACGTCGCCCGGGGAAGAGCACGGGCCGTCGCCGACGCGCTCTCGGCAATGGCCATCGCCGGGCAGTAACGGACTGATCGTCTCCTCATCTGGGGATCTCGTGGAACAACCGTGACAGGTCCTCCGCGCGGACCCGGATGATCCGTCGGCCGCAGCGAAACGCGGGAAGGTCTCCGGACGCGACCCGGCGGCGGATCGTGTCCGTGCTGACGGCATAAATGGCTGCAGCCTGCTGCAGAGAGACCCACTGCGGCGCGGCCGGCCCTCGCTCTCTCGGTGCCATGGCGATTCCTCTCTGGTGGGAGTTCAGATGCTGATGCCGCGGCTGGGGCCGGACATTCGGGGTGGCCTTTGGTGGGGTCGTCGGGGTGGGGATTGGACGGTTTCCCATTGGTGGTAGCGGTGTTCGGCTTGTTCGCGGAGGGTGGTGATGCGGTAGCCGAGGGCGTCGGCGGGGTGTTCGTCGGGCAGTGGGCCTTGCCGGACGGCTTGATCGAGGAGGTGTGTGATGTCGCCGCGTTGGGTGTCGAGGTGGGCGAGTCGGGCGGCGAGGACGGTGAGTGCGGGGTCGCCGGCGAGGTTGGGTGCGGCGTGGATGATTCGGGGTGCCCATTCGCGGATGCTGGCTTGGGTGGTTTCGAGTTGCGCGTCGAGGTGCCGCTGGTGGCGGACTTCGGCGGGGGTGTGGACGGGTGGCCCGGTGGGGCGGGGGTCGGTGTCGGGGATCTGGTGGGCGGCTCGCCATTGCTGAATGTCGGCGACCAGGTCGGGGTCGAGCCCGGGCAGGTTGGCCGTCCACCGCG
>JBBRIY010000025.1:0-14488 GCA_038220215.1 Propionibacteriales bacterium | reverse complement strand
GTCGGTCATCTCGGGGCAAGGATAGCGACGCACTCGACGTGATGCGTCAGCGGGAACAGGTCGTAGGCCGTCACGGACACCGGCTCGTAGCCGAGTTCCGCGGCGATCTGCAGGTCCCGTCCCAGGGCTGCCGGGTCGCAGGCCACGTACGCGATCCCCCGCGGGTGCCGCGCCGCGATGGCTGCGAGCACACCAGAACCGGCGCCGGCCCGCGGCGGGTCGAGCACCACCAGGTCGGCTGCCCTCGGCAGCCCTCCGAGTCGCCGGGCGACGTCACCGACGGTGAAGTTCGCAACGGGCACGTTCCCGCGCGCGAGTTCGACGGCCCTGCGGTCGCCCTCGATGCCCCAGACGTCGGCGCCCGCCGCCGCAAGCGCGCCCGCGAACAGCCCGACGCCGCAGAACAGGTCGAAGGCCACGTCCCCGGCTTTCGGGGCGAGGCCTGCCAGCACGGCGTCGGTCAGCACCCTCGGAGCCGAAGCGTGTGCCTGCCAGAAGCCGTCGACGGCCACCTGGTACGTCTGGTCCCCCACCACCTCCGTGACGGTTCCGGTACCGGGGCCGGGAGCGACGAACAGCGGGCTGTCACCGGCGACCGCCAACAGTTCCCCGCCGGGACGGCCGGCGTCGGCTGCCGGTACGGCTATGCCCGGGTCGGCGATGCGGCAGCCGCCCTCCGGCAGCAGGACGAGGTCCTCCGACCGGTGGCCGCGCAGTCCGGGCCTTCCGGAGCCGTCGAGGTGGTAGCGCATGCGTCGACGCCACCCCAGCGGCGCCGGCTGCACCTCACGCACCTCGCCGGTGAAGTCGTAGCCCGCCAGGTGTCCGAGCAGCTCTACGACGACCTGGCGCTTCAGTTCGCGGCTGTGGCCGGGCTCGACATGCTGGAAGTCGCAGCCGCCGCAGCGTCCGGCGATCGGGCACGGCGGGGTGACCCGGTGCTGGCTGGCCTCGTTCACGGCGATGGTGTCGGCGCGCGCGAACCGCTTGCTGACCTCCGTGATACGCACGTCGACCACCTCACCGGTGAGGGCGTGGCGGACGAAGATCACCCTGCCCTCATGCCGTGCCACGAAGTGGCCGCCGTGGGCGACCGGGCCGATCTCAAGGCCGGTGATGACCTGGCTGATGTCGATGGTTACTCCCCTTCGGTGGTGTCTCGGGGACGGTCGCCCATGCGCACCTGGCCGGTGCCGGGGTTGCGCCAGGCCGCCGCCGTGTTCCGCTTGGCGCGTTCGATGGCATATCGCGAGGACGCCAGCTGGTAGGGCACGGCGGTCACCATCACGCCCTGGAGGAAGTTGAGCCGGGTCTTCAGGATCAACCCGGTCTGGTTGTGCAGCAACTGCTCCCACCAATGACCAACGATGTATTCCGGGATGTAGACGCAGACCACGTCGCGGGGGTTGTCGGAACGGATGCCCTTGACGTAGTTGAGGAAGGGCCCGGTAACTTCCCGATACGGAGAGGAGATCACCTTCAGCGGAACTTCGAGCTCCTGCGCGTCCCACATGGCGACGATGGCCTTGGTCTCGGCGTCATCGATGGCGACGGTCACCGCCTCGATGCTGCTGGCCCTGGTTGCCCGGGCGTAGTTCACCGCCCGCATCGTGGGCTTGTTCACCTCCTGCACCATGATCACCGCGCGCACGCGACTGGGCAGCAGGCGGGCGTCCATCGGGCCCACCGCGGTCTCGCGGGCCACCTTGTCGTAGTGTGCGCGAATGGCGCGCATGAGGATGAAGACACCGATCATCGCGAGCACCGCGAGGTAGGCCCCGTAGAGGAACTTCGAGACCAGGACGATCACGAGCACAATGCCGGTCCCGGTGAGCCCCATGAAGTTGATCACTCGCGCACGCAGCATCCTCCTCCGCTCGACAGGGTCCCGCTCCGTCTTGAGGTGCCTCGTCCAGTGCCTGGTCATGCCGAACTGGCTGATCGTGAAGGAGACGAACACTCCGACGACGTAGAGCTGGATCAAGGCGGTGACACTGGCGTTGAAGGCCAGCACCAGACCGGCAGCAGCGATAGCGAGGAAGACGATTCCGTTGCTGTAGGCCAGGCGGTCACCCCGTGTATGGAGGGCGCGCGGGAGGAAGCCGTCCTTGGCGAGAATGGAGCCGAGCACCGGGAAACCGTTGAAGGCTGTGTTCGCTGCCAGGAACAGGATCACCAGGGTGGCACCCACCACGAAGTAGAAGCCGAAGGACGGAGCGCCGAAGATGGTCTCGGCCAACTGGCCCATGGCTGTGGTGTGGTAATCGATCGCCCTGCCGGCTGAGTCGACGAAGTGCGAATTACCGTCGGGATCCACGAGCTTGAGTCCGGTGAGGTTCGCCAGCACGATGATTCCGGCGAGCATGGTCAGTGAGGTGGTTCCCAGCAGCGCCAGCGTGGTCGCGGCGTTCTTGCCCTTCGGCTCCTTGAAGGACGGCACACCGTTGGAGATGGCCTCGACGCCAGTCAGCGCAGCACAGCCCGAGGAGAATGCCCTGGCCATGAGGATCGCGAAGGCAACGCCGACCAGCGGCTCGTAGTCCGGTGACCCGACGATGGTGAAGCCGGCAGTCGGCGCAGGCAGTGGCTCGTGAAGGACAAGGATCCGGAAGAGCCCCCAGGCGATCATGGAGAGCACCCCGACCATGAACGCGTAGGTCGGCACGGCGAAGAACGTCCCGGATTCGCGGACGCCGCGCAGGTTCATCGCCATCAGGATGATGATCAGCCCTGCCGCCCACGCGCCCTCATTGCCGCTGATGAACGGGAAGATCGCCTTGGCGTTCTGGATTCCCGCCGACACCGAGACCGCGACCGTGAGGACGTAGTCGACCAGGAGTGCACTGGCAACAGTCAGTCCCGCAGACGGACCGAGGTTCACCATCGCCACCTCGTAGTCGCCACCACCGGACGGATAGGCCTGCACGTTCTGCCGGTAGGAGATCACGACAATCACCATCACGACCGCGACAGCGACAGCGATTTCCCAGGAGTAGGCGATCCCGACCATGCCGGCGAGGGAAAGTGTGAGGAGGATTTCGTCAGGGGCGTACGCAACCGAGCTCAGGGCGTCGGAGGCGAAGACCGGCAACGCGATCCGCTTGGGAAGCAGCGTCTCGCCCAGCTGGGCACTCGACAGCTTGCGACCCACCAGCAGTCGCTTCATGAAGTCGGTGGCGTTCACGAAGGGTCACCCTATGCCACGTTGCGCGTGTGTCCGCCGATACTCCGGTGTAGCGTCAGTTTCGTCCGGCCCGGCAAGGCCGGATAAGGTCATCTGACTGCGCCCAGTGATTGCAAGAAGTGGGCGAAGCAGGAAGTGGAGGCAGGCGGTGCATATCGTCATCATGGGTTGTGGACGCGTCGGCGCGTCCCTGGCCCGGGCTCTGGAGCACCGCGGCCATTCGGTCGCCGTGATCGACATCGTCCAGGACGCGTTCCGTCGCCTCGGTCCCGAATTCCAGGGAAAAACGGTGAAGGGCGTCGGCTTCGACCGCCAGGTGTTGCAGCGCGCCGGCATCGAGCGGGCCGACGGCTTCGCTGCCGTCTCCAGCGGCGACAACTCCAACATCCTCGCCGCCCGGGTGGTGCGCGAGACCTTCGAGGTGCACAACGTCGTCGCCCGCATCTACGACCAGGGCCGCGCCGAGGTCTACGAACGGCTGGGCATCCCTAGCGTCGCGACCGTCCGCTGGGCCGCGGACCAGGTACTGCGACGACTGTTGCCGTCGGGCTCGGAGCCCCAGTGGCGCGACCCGTCCGGCAGCGTCCGCCTGATCGAGGTGCACGTGAACTCGGGGTGGGTCGGTACCAGCATCTCCGCGCTGGAGATCGGTGCCCGCACCCGGATCCCGTTCGTGATGCGCTTCGGCACGGGCATCGTCCCGACCCAGAGCACCGTGTTCCAGGACGGCGACCTGCTCTACGCCGCCGTCACCAACGAGCGGGTGGCCGAGGTGGAGGACATCCTCAGCAGCCCGCCGGTCGAGCACTGAGAAGGAGCGAACGTGCGTGTAGCCATTGCCGGTGCCGGAAACGTTGGCCGCTCGATTGCAAGGGAACTGATCGCCAACGGCCACCAGATCCTGCTGATCGACCGCGACCCCAATGCGATCAAGCCAGAAAGCGTCCCGGAGGCGGAATGGCTGCTGGCCGACGCCTGCGAGCTGGCCAGCCTCGAGGAGGCCAGCTTCGAGACCTGCGACGTCGCCATCGCCGCGACCGGCGACGACAAGTCCAACCTCGTCCACGCCCTGCTGGCGAAGACCGAGTTCGGCGTGCCCCGCACGGTGGGGCGGGTCAACCACCCCAGCAACGAATGGATGTTCGACGACCTCTGGGGCGTCGACGTCGCCGTCTCGACCCCGCGCCTGATGTGCGCCCTGGTGGAGGAGGCCGTGACCGTCGGTGACCTGGTGCGGCTGTTCAGCTTCCGTGGCGGGCGGGCCAACCTCGTCGAGATGACCCTGCCGGAGGGGTCGCCGCGCGTCGGCACCCGGGTGGCTGACCTGAACCTGCCCGGCGACGCCGTCCTCGTCACGATCATTCGTGACGGCGCTGCGCGCGCACCCGAGCGGGATGCGGCACTGGAAGGCAGCGACGAGCTGCTGTTCGTGGCCGACCCGAGCTACGAAGCCGAACTGGCCCAGTACCTCGTGCCGCGGAGCACGCGGACGACCACAGAGATCGGCTGACTCAGCCAGCGACCAGCTCGTAGAGCGGGTTGTACAGGCGGCGCTGACCGTCCACATAGGACACGCGTCCGCTGACGGTGAGCTCCCGCCCGGCGGTGATGCCCGGGATGGAACGACGTCCCATCCAGATGAGCGTGACAGTGCCGGACCCGTCGTTGAACTCGGCCTCCAGCCAGGGCGTACCGCTGCGTGGCTTCATGGTGAGGACCGTGATGGTGCCGCGCAGCTTCGCCCACTGGCGATCGCTCAGGTCGCCGATCAGGATGGCACCGGTCGACTCCACGACCTTCTGGCGTTCAGCCGATTCCAGTTCGGCGTTGGACGCACCGAAGCGGCGCAGCGCACGCAGGACGGGATTCGTGTTCGCCATCAGCCCTCCCCGGCGCCTTCCGGCAGAGTCATCGGGATCAGTTCACCCGGCACCATCGGCTTGTCGCCGCGACGCACAACCAGATTGCGGAACAACTCGACGAACGGGGAAACCAACGGGGCATCGGCATCGCCCACAGCGGCCTCACCGAGCAGCGTTCCGCGGAGCAGCCAGCGTGGGCCCTCTGCGAACCAGATGCGGGACACATGGAACATCTGCTCTCCGCCGGGGCCCTCCTGCGGCAGCACCCGGCGCACCTCGGAGCCGAAAGGACCTTCGGCCAGCGTGGCGGTGCCACCGGCCTGCTCGGCCTCTTCGACCGCGTCCTCACGGAGTTCGTCTGCCAGACCACCACTGGCCGGGGCCGCGAACAAGGTGACCTCGAGGCCGGAGTTCTTCCAGACGGCCGTCACGGCCTGCACCTGGCGATCGGCCTCGTTCACCTGGAGCTGGAGCCCGAGCCCGTCCCAGGGCGTCACAATGACGGCGCCCAGGTCAACGCGGGACACCCCGTCGTCGGTCAGGTCGACCTCCTCGGAATCGAAGGGCCCGTCTGCGCGCCAGTCGATGTCTGTGCCGTCGTCGTCGGCCGCGGCCTCCTCTGCGGCCTCCAGCTCGGCTTCATCGTCGTCGCTGCCCGCAGCCTCGACGTCGGCGTCCACGTCCACGTCCACTTCGGCGGCATCATCGCCGACGATCTCCAGGGACTCCTCCTCGGTATCGATCGGGTCGGTCGTCGTCGTCTTGCGCTTGCGCCCAAAGATCACTTGTCCACCTCTGTCATTGTCTTTCCGGCCGGTTGCGCGACCCACTCCGCGACTCCACCGGTGGAGCCGTGGCCTCGTTCGCCCCGGATGCTCTGGGGCAACGCGTCGAGCAGTTCAAATTCAGCCCGACCCACGCGCTGGACAACCAGCTGTGCGATCAGGTCCCCGCGCACCAGCCGGATCGCCCTGCTGGTGTCGGTGTTCAGCAGACACACCCGGATCTCGCCGCGATAGCCGGCGTCAACCGTTCCGGGAGCGTTCACGATGGTGAGGCCGGAGCGGGCGGCCAGCCCAGAGCGGGGATGGACGAAGCCGGCCCAGCCCTCAGGCAGCGCTATGGCGACCCCCGTGCCCACCAGCCGGCGCTCCCCCGGTGCCAGCTCGCAGTCCTCCACGATGGCAAGGTCGGCTCCCGCATCACCGGGGTGCGCGTAGTCGGGCGCAGGCATCCCCGGGTCGAGCCTGATCAGGCCGACCCGAACCCGTTCACCCGAAGTCATTGCGGCAGTCTAGCCGTGGCGGAGTCAGCTCCCAGACGCCGAGATGGCGCGACGATCGGCGATCGCCTGTGCCAATTCCTGCGGGTGCCTGCTGGACACCAGCCAGTACGGATGGGGGTCGGCCCGGTCCGTGATCGCCACTTCGACAGAGCCGGGGACGAATCCGCGGACCAGCAGCCAGGCGGCATGGTCGGCACCCGCTCCGAGGCGGTGGCGGGTGGCTGCCCGGTCGTGCACGCTCACCTCACCGGCATAACGCCACGCAAGGACACCCCTGCCGGCATGCAGGCCTTCGGCGTCCACCCACACCCGCGCGCTGCCGTACCAGAGCAGTGCAGCGGCCACACCGGCGGCGGTGACGCAGCCGGCCACCACCGCGACCACCGGCCCGGCGTAGAAGCCGACAGCCGTGACGAAGGTCAGCGGAAAGAACATGCCGACGACCCACCAACTGGCGGGCACTGTGAGCCGCTCGGAGTACTTCATTGCCCAAAGCTATCGATGGTTGGCAGGATGGACATTGTGAACACATCCCAGAAGTTGCTCTGGAACCTGTACGCCGGTGCGGTCGGCGCCCTCACCGCGGTGCTGGCAGCGAAGGCCGTGAACGCTGCCTGGGAGCTGGCTACCGGCGATGCTCCCCCGGAGCCGAACGATCCGGACGTGCCGCTGCGCCGTGCCCTGACCTGGGCGATCGCCAGCGGCGTCGGTATCGGCCTGTCACAGCTGCTGGTGAACCGTTTCGCGGCCGGCCAGTGGACGCGCGTCATGGGCACGCCCGCGCCGAGGTTCAACAAGACGACGCTGCACATCTGATCAAAGGGACAGTGTCCCCTTTGATCAGCCGGCGCAATCCACGCAGTAGGTGAGGCCATTCTTGACCTCGGCGATCTGGCTCCTGTGCTTCACGAGGAAGCACGAGGCGCAAGTGAACTCGTCGGCCTGGCGCGGCAGCACCCGGACAGTCAGTTCTTCATGCGACAGATCGGCCCCGGGCAGCTCAAAAGTCTCAGCAGCTTCGACCTCGTCCTCGTCGACCTTTCCGGAGTTCTTGTCGTTCCGCCGTGTCTTCAGTTCCTCGATCGAGTCTTCGCTCTCCTCGTCGGTCTTGCGAGGGGCGTCGTAGTCGGTTGCCATGGGTTAAGTTCCATCTCCGTTCCGCGGTGCCCGTGTTGGCGGATATAAGGGCATCTGGTGCGAGGAAGGTATACCACATCCTTGCCACCGCGCCCCTAGCCACCACGATGGAGGGCCGCAGGATGGCGGCCCCGCTGACGCGATGTTCGGGCATCGGGTTGGTAGGTTACCTCCAGACACAAACTTGGAAGTGAGACCATGACTCACCGAGACCGCGGACGTTCAGCCACGGGTCCGGTACGCCACCAGCCGCAGACCACCCATCTGGAGATACAAATGGACAGCGCCTTGACCCCACGGGAGATCCAGGCACGCATCCGCGCGGGTGAGCCGCTCTCCGACGTCGCCCGCGCTGCGGGCATGGGAGTCGACTGGGTGGAGCCCTACGCAGCCCCGGTCCTGGCCGAGCGTGAGTTCATCGCCGGCCAGGCGCAGTCACACCCGGTGCGCCGCGGTGCGGAGACGATCGCCCACCGCACCCTCGGCCAGGTGGTCGAGGACCGGCTGGCCTCCCGCCGGGTCGACGCCGAGACGGTGACCTGGGACGCCTGGAAGATCGAGGCCCGTCGCTGGCTGGTGCGGGTCGACTACGACTCGGGCAAGTCGCACCGCGAGGCACGCTTCATCTACGACGCCAGCGGACGCTTCTCCACAGCTGACAACGACGACGCACGCTGGCTCCTCGGCCTGCAGTCCGCGTCGCATGGACCACAGCCGGGACGCCGCCGCCGCGACGAGGAGGCCGAACCGACCGTCGAGCTCAACGACGAGCTCGCCCTGGTTCGTGTCGTCCAGCCGCGTGCCGACGAGCCGGCCGACCCGGACGACACGGTGCCGCTGGACGACCTGGACGGCGAGATCGATGACGCCTGGTCAGAAGGCGAGCTGGCGCAGGTGGACGGCGTCTACGACATCGTCCCCACAGCGGATTCCGGTCTCGACGTCCTTTACGACATGCTCTCAAGCTTCGACGAGGACTCGGTGCAGATCTATGCCGGGCTGATCCGGCCCTCTGACAGGCCGGTCGCGCGTCCGATCCTCGACGAGGCCCCGGGGGAAGAGGACGAGCCGGAGGCCGAGGTATTGCCGCTGGCCGACGACGGGCCTGCCGTGGTCGAACCGGAGCAGCCGGCGCTGGTCGAGGAGCCCGTGGCCAGGTCGAAGCGCAAGCGTGCCCACGTCCCGAGTTGGGACGAGATCATGTTCGGCTCGCCGAAGAATCCGCAGAAGCGCTGATCGAACGGCCGGGGTCAGTCGAAGGGTAGGGGCTCAGGGCTGAGGGTGACCGCGGCCACCTGAGCCGTCACGTGCCGGCGGTGGTGGCGGCGGCACAGCACCTGGTAGGCGACCTCTGCGTCCCCGATGTCGCCCACCACCACCTGGCTGCCCTCTGTGACCATCACACCGTTGATGGTGCGGGCGTTGTGCGTGGCGGGCTCGCCGCACCAGCAGCGGGGCCGCACCTGCAGCATTTCCAGCCGGTCACACAGCTCCACCAGCCGCCGCGACGCCGGGAAGAGCTCGGTGCGGAAGTCGGTGAGGATCCCGAAGCAGAAGACATCGATCTGCAGCTCGTCGACGATGCGGGCGAGCTGGTCGATGTGGGCCGGGGTGTAGAACTGCGCCTCGTCGCACACCAGGAAGTCGACCCGGCGGCCACCGGTGAGCTCGGAGACCACGTACGTCCACAGGTCGAGTTCGACGGCGACCTCGATAGCCGGTGATGTGAGGCCGATGCGCGAGGTGATGGCCGCCTCGCCGGAGCGGTCAAGCATCGTGAACAGCCGGCCCTGCCTGCCAGCGGTGGATTCCGTGTACGCCACCTGGAGGGCCAGCGTGGACTTGCCACAATCCATCGGCCCGGTGAAGTACGTCAGTTCAGCCACGGCCCACATTCTCGCCCACAGCCCGCTCGCGCACCTAAACAAGCCCCGGACCAGATTGGGGACGGTTCCAAACTCGGTCCACCGCCGATCTGCCGACGGACGTCAGGAGACCAGCAGCGGGACGGCAAGCTCAGCAGGGGTCAGCGAGCCGTGCATGCCCACCAGGTCGAGTTCGCGCGGCAAGGTGCGGCTGAGTACCGCACCGTCGTCGGCCATCGCCACAAGCACGTCACCGAACCGGTCGGCGAGCCGCGGGTTCACGTCGCCGAACCAGCCCTCCTCGATCGCCTCGGACCGCGTCCGCACCCAGGCGCCGCGACCGAGCCGGTCCTGCCAGCGTGAAGCGAGCGCCTCCGGCACCGGGGTCATCAGCTGGCGGAACCGCCCCTCGCCGGCGAAAGCCGTCACGTCGACCATCAGTTCGGGTTCGTCCTCGATCAGCAGCCGGCGGTCCTGCGGCACGTTGATCATGCCGTGGTCACCGGTGATCACCAGGCGGACGTCGTCGGGCAGGGCTGCACGCAGGCTGCCCACCAGCGCGTCAGCGGCGGCGAGCTCGGCCAGCCATTGCGTGCTGCCGAGGCCGTGCACGTGCCCGGCGTGGTCGAGCTGCCTCTCGTAGAAGTACGAGAGGGTACGCTCCCCCGCGGCGCAGGCCTGGACGGCCAGTTCGACGCGGCGGCGCTTGTTGCGTTCGTCCGTCACGGGCAGGAAGGACGGCCCGCGCAGGGCCGCGGTGGTCAGGCCACTGCCGGCGAAATGGGCCGGTGCGATCGTGGTCGTCCGCACGCCCGCGGCGCCGAGGCGCTCAAAATAGGTGAGCTGCGGCTGCACGTCCAGGCCGCTGAGGTCGGCCGGCCAGCGCAGCGTGTTCAGGACGGTGCGTGCCTGCGGGTACCAGAAGGAGTAGCCGGCGATGCCGTGGCTGCCGGGCGGCAGCCCCGTGCCGATGCTCGTGATCGAGGTGGCCGTCGTGCTCGGCACCCCCGAGGTGATCCAGCGCTCGGCGAGCCTGGTCAGGTTGGGGGCGTGCCCGGCGTGGTCATTGAGCTGGTGCCAGCCCAGCCCGTCGATCAGCACCAGCAGGTAGCGGTGCGAATCGGGCAGGCCCAGGACGTCGGCCGCTCCGGGGACGCCGAGGTGCGCCCCGAGGCTGGGCAGCAGGTCGGCGAGGGTGGAGACGCCGTAGTTGGGAACCGCCGGGCGGATCATCCGAAGCTGCCGGTGGCGAGCTGCAGCGCGGTGCTGAAGGCGACGAGTTGCTCAACCTTCGCCTCCCCGTCGCCGGCAGCGCTGATACGCACCGTCAGGTCGTCGCCGGCGATCATGCCGGTGAGGCCGTGGTCGGCCTCGCAGGTGGGGTCGGCGCAGGTGGCCGGCTCCAGGTCGACCCGGCGCATGGTTCCCCAGGTGATGGTCAGCCAGGTCTCCGCCACCGATGCCCGGCCGGAGCCGTAACGCTCCGGGTGGGACACCACCTGGCTGAGTGCGACGGAGTTGATCCGCCGGAGCGGCACCGACTCGGTCGTGGTCAGTGCCTGGCCCGGTTCGCCCGGGCTCTCGTTCTCGTCGGTGTGGGCGACGATCAGCCGGGAAGCGGTGAGCACCAGCACTGAAAGGTGCCGCTGGATCTCGTCGCGGTTGAAGGTCGCCTCGTGGTGCACGAGATGGGCCACCGGCTCTTCGGAGCCGAGGGCGAGCGAGACGGCGTCGGCCACCAGTTCCGGGAAATATCCGCAGTCGTGGATCTCCGTGTTCAGGGCGGGCGGCAGGCGCAGCGCGGGGCGTGACGTCATTGACCCATCTTCCCACTCAGGTCCGTCAGGCCCAATTCAGCTGTCAGGCTGACCGCTCACGCATCGGCAGGACGCCGTGATCTGATGCTCGGAGTTCGTGCCTCACTCATCGTCGAGACTCGTCTCGGTCCAGCCGCTGACGCGCCTGCACGTGCTCCTCGTCTAATGTGTGGGCCGTGAGTACCCGTCCATTCATCGCAGCACGTGTCGAGGAGTTCATCGACCGTCGTGTGGAGGGGTTCCTGCGCGCCCTCGGCTGGCGCGAGAGGGTGATCTGCTACACCGGCTACGGCACGGGCGACAGCATCCGGGTGCTCGGCCGCGTCATCCTCGTGCCGAAGCGCGCCCGTTCCGGCCTCGCCAAGGCCACCGAGGAACTCATGAAGCGCCGCGGCTTCCGCAACTTCGTCAGCGCTGCCTGCGTACGGGCCTCGGTCGCCATCAGGGTCGGGGACCAGGTGGTCAGCACCACGACCGACCGCGGCGGCTACATCGACCAGCGAGTCCGCAACCACGGACTGCAGCCCGGCTGGCGGACGGTGGACGTGCGCAGCGCGACCTCACACACCGCGCAGGCCGATATCCACGTGATCGCCGACGACATCGACTTCGGACTCGTCTCCGACATCGACGACACGATCATCTCGACCATGCTCCCCCGTCCGATGATCGCGGCGTGGAACTCGTTCATCCGTGACGAGTCGGCGCGGCAGTCCGTCCCGGGCATGGCCCGGATGTACGCCGACCTGCTCGCCGACCACCCCGGCTCCCCCGTGATCTACATCTCCACCGGCGCCTGGAACACCCACGGCTTCCTTTCCCGGTTCCTGAAGCGACACGGCTACCCCGCCGGTCCCATGCTGCTCACCGACTGGGGACCGACCAACACCGGCTGGTTCCGGTCGGGCATGGCGCACAAGACCGAGACGTTGCTGCGACTGACCAGGGATCTCCCGAACATCTCCTGGCTGCTGGTGGGCGACGACGGCCAGCACGACCCGGTGATCTACTCCGACTTCGCGCAGGTCGCGCCGGAGAAGGTGCGGGCGATTGCGATCCGCCAGCTGACGCCCGCAGAGCAGGTGCTCGCCCACGGCACCCCGACGGTGCTGCAGGAAGAGCAGGAAGCCGCAGCCGACACCCCCTGGGTCGCGGCGCCGGACGGACGCGGGCTCCTGACGGGGCTGCGTGCCCTGCTCGGCCCAGATGAGAGAGAAGCCAGACCCTGATGGTTGCCAAGGCACCGCTCGATGAGGACGCCGCCGAGCTGATCGTCGATGTCGACGTGTCGGCGGAGATGGAGACCAGCTTCCTCGAGTACGCGTATTCGGTGATCTACTCCCGCGCCCTGCCGGATGCCAGGGACGGGCTGAAACCGGTGCAGCGCCGCATCCTGTTCACGATGGACCAGATGCGCATCCGGCCCGACACCTCGCACGTGAAGTGCTCCCGTGTCGTCGGTCAGGTCATGGGCCTATACCACCCGCACGGCGACACCGCCATCTATGACGCCCTCGTCCGCCAGGCCCAGCCGTGGGCGATGCGGCTGCCGACCGTCGACGGGCACGGCAACTTCGGCTCGCTCGACTCCGGCCCGGCAGCGATGCGCTACACCGAGTGCCGCATGTCCCCGGCCGCGGTGGCGATGACGGCAGACATCGCGTCCGACACGGTCGACTTCCGGGCCAACTACGACGGCAAGGAGTCCGAGCCGGTCGTGCTGCCGGCAGCGTTCCCGAACCTGCTGGTCAACGGCAGCACCGGCATCGCCGTCGGCATGGCGACGAACATCCCGCCCCACAACCTGATCGAGGTCGTCCAGGCGCTCAAGCACCTGATGTGGCACCCGGAGGCCGATGTCGATGAGCTGATGCGGTTCGTGCCCGGCCCCGACTTCCCCGAAGGCGGCAAGATCATCGGGCTGGAGGGCATCCGGGAGGCCTACGCAACCGGGCGTGGCAGCTTCCGCGTCCGCTCGTCCGCGCGGATCGAGCAGGTGCATCCGCGCCGCAAGGGCATCGTCGTCACCGAGCTGCCCTACCAGGTGGGCCCGGAACGGATCATCGAGCAGGTGAAGAACCTGGTGTCCGCGAAGAAGCTCACCGGGATCGCCGACATCAAAGACCTCACCGACCTCGCCAACGGCATGCGCCTGGTCATCGAGGTGAAGAACGGGATCAACCCCGACGCCCTCGCAGACGAGCTGTACCGGCTGACCAAGCTTGAGGACTCGTTCTCGATCAACAGTGTCGCGCTCGTCGACGGCCAGCCGAGCACCCTCAGCCTCAAGCAGATGCTGGAGGTCTACCTCGCCCACCGCCTGTTGGTGATCCGGCGCCGCACCGGCTTCCTGCTGGGCAAGGCGCGCGACCGGCTGCACCTGGTGGAGGGCCTGCTGCTCGCGATCGTTGACATCGATGACGTGATCGCGATCATCCGCTCCTCCGAGGACTCCACCCAGGCTCGGACGCGCTTGATGGACGCCTTCGAGCTCACCGAGATCCAGGCCACCTACATCCTCGACATGCAGCTGCGCCGGCTCACCCGGATGTCGACGATCGAGCTGGAGTCCGAGCGCGACAAGCTGTGGCTGACGATCACCGACCTGTCCGGGATCCTCGAGTCCGACGACCGGCTGCGTGAGGTGACCGCGACCGAGCTGGACGAGGTCGCCCGCACGCACGGCACACCCCGCCGCACGATCCTGCTCGCCTCCGGCGGCGGCCAGGTGACCGCTGCCCGCGCACCCAAGGGTGGCGCGGTGCTCGAGATCGCGGACGACCCGTGCTGGGTGATGCTGTCGTCCACCGGCCTGCTGGCCCGCACCGACAACGACGAGCCGCTGCCCACGTCCGGCCCCCGCGCGACGCACGACGTGATCACCTCCGCCGTCCGCGCGACTGCCCGCGGGGAGTTCTGCGCGCTCACCAGCCAGGGACGGCTGTTGCGCGGGCAGGCCATCGACGTGCCGTCTGTGCCGGTCACCGCCGCAGCGCCGAACCTGCAGGGCGGGTCGCCGGCGGCGGAGCTCGTGCCGCTGCAGCAGGGCGAGCGGATCCTCGGCCTCGGGACACTGGGAGACGCCACCTTCGGCTGGGCACTGGGCACCCGCAACGGCGTGGTGAAGCGGGTGAACCCGGAAATCCTCGGCAAGGACGCGTGGGAGATCATCCGGCTCGACGACGGCGACGAGGTGGTTGGCGCTGTCGAGCTCGCCCACGACCTGGTCGAGTTGGTCTTCGTCACGTCCGACGCCCAGCTGCTGCACTTCCCTGCCAGCGGTGTCCGCCCGCAGGGTCGCACGGGTGGCGGCATGTCCGGCATCAAGCTCGACCGGG
>JBBRIY010000024.1:0-14654 GCA_038220215.1 Propionibacteriales bacterium | reverse complement strand
CTGGTTCGGCTCGTCCTCGAACAGATCCGAACGACAGCGACCATCCCGCGCGACCGCGTCCTCATTCCGACAGAACTCGTGATCCGGGGAACGACCGCTCCGGTGGCCGGTCGCTGAACCGCATCAGGTCAGGCTGCCGCGCAGCAGGCTCTTTCCGGAGTGCTCCGGCTTGGTGTCGAGTTGCTCCTTCGAGATGTCGACGATCACATAGCCCTGGTCGATCAGCGCGCGAGGAATGACGAAGTCCTCGCCGGTCGAACCGTTGGGGAGCACCCCGATCGACACCATCCGCGCAAGATCGGTGTTGATCAGCCAGACCTCCAGAAAGCCGTCGCCCGCGTCCAGCGGTGTGACACGGATCCTCAGGTCGAGCGCGGGGTCCTGACCGGCAAGGAGTTCCACATCGCCACCCGGCGTGCTGGTATCCAGAGTCTTGAGCTCTGCCCGCGCCAGCACCTGGGCTGTGGGAGGCGCCGGCTGGGGGAGCAGCCGCGGACCGATCGCACCGATCACCACGCCGACGGCGAGCCCGGCCGCAACCCCCACCCAGGCCAGCGAGCGGTGTCGTCGACGGGCAACCTCGTCGACCGGCGCATCCTCCACCGGAACGACCTCGTCCATCCGAACAGGGGCGGTTGGAACCAGCTCGGCCGCGACCGATCGCCACACCGACTCCGGCGGCGTCGACCACAGCTCGCCCGAGGCGGCCATGGCCAGCGCGAGGGTTTGCTGGAGCTCCGCGACGAGGACGCCGCACCGCCGGCAGTTCATCGCGTGGGCCGCCTGCTCGGGACTGACCTCCTCGCCGAGGGCGATCGAGGCCAGGACTTCCTCGTCAGGGTGCATCGGGTTTCACCGCCTTCATCGTGTTCCGTAGTTGCAGCAGTCCGCGCCGGACGTGGCTCTTCACTGTGCCCAGCGGCAGGTCGAGCCGCTGCGAGATCTCCTCGTGCGTCTCGCCCTCTCCGAGTGCCAGTCGCAGGATCGTCGCCTTCGGCTCGCCGAGGGATTCAAGCGCATGTGCGACCAGCACCTGATCGGTCACGGCATTGTCGAAGGCGGACGCCGTCGGCTGCGGGTACGCCGCGACCGCCGCGAGGTTCCTGCTGGTGCGCGCCCGTTGGGCCAGCAGGTCGTTGACGGTGTGGCGGGTGATGCCCACCAGCCAGGCACCCAGTGGCCCCCTCCCAGGATCAAGGGTGTGGCGCCCTCGCCAGGCGGCGACGAAGACCTGCTGGGTAACGTCCTCTGCATCGTGGTGGTTGCCGAGCCTCCGCAGGGCAAGGGTGTACACCAACCTCGAGTGGAGCGAGTAGACCTCGGACATCGCGTCGACATCCCCGGCGCAGAAACGCGTCACCAGCTCCTCGGCTTGCAGGACGCTGTCGCTGGGCACGTGTTCAGGATAGGCGTACCTGACGCCGGCCGGGGCGAGGACGGGAGCACTTGCGGTGATCATGGACGATCCGCCATCGCTGCTCCCCTTCCGGTGCCGCACCAGTTGCAACCCACTACTACTTCGGAGCCAGTAGGTCGTTTGGATGCACCCGGGGGCGGAGTACTTCTAGGCCCGGCGACTTCGCCGCCGGTTGCATCCAACCGGTGGGCTGTCACGGAAGTGGGAGGTAAGGACACCATCCACTGAAAGGAACGACCATGCAGCGAATCATCGCCGCGGCCGCGATCATCGGCCTGGGGATCGCAGCCGCCGGCTGTACCTCCGCCCCTACGGCCACCTCGGCCGCTCCCGCTCCCGCCACCAGCTCCGCCGCCAGCTCGACGCCGACCATGAGTGCGTCAGCCGCCGAGATGGATATCGTCGACACCGCCGTCGCTGCGGGGAGCTTCGGCACCCTCGCCACGGCTCTCACCGAGGCAGGACTGGTCGAAACCCTGAAGGGCGAAGGCCCGTTCACCGTCTTCGCTCCCACCGACGAGGCCTTCGCGGCCCTTCCCGACGGAGCGCTCGACGCGCTGTTGGCCGACAAGGAAGCGCTGACCTCGGTGCTCACCTACCACGTCATCTCCGGTGAGGTGATGGCCAGCCAGGTGGCCGGCATGGATGGCCAGAAGGTGAAGACGGTTCAGGGCGGCGAGATCACGATCAAGGTCGCCGACGGCAAGGTGAGCCTCACCGACGCTGCCGGCAACACGGTCAATGTGGTCACGACCGACGTCACCGCGAGCAATGGCGTCATCCACGTCATCGACGGGGTCCTGATGCCTGCCTGACCTGCCGACGCCGGCCCCGCCTCCCCCGCGGGGCCGGCGTGCTGTGCACCCGCCAGCTCCAGCGGCTAGCTACCCGACGGGGTGGAGGCTCCTCGATCCCTGAGGATGGCCAACACCACTTCGTCGATCCAGGTGCCGTCGGCGGCAACCCGCATCTCATAGTTCTCCGTGCCCACCCAGGCGGCGAGGTCGGGGTGACCAAGCGACGCGACCAGCAAGCCGATCTCCTGCGCCAGTGCGGCCGTCACCTGCACCTTCTCCGACTCGGTGGACGCCGTCAGGTAGAGGTCGTTGAGGGCCAGGAGCCGAAGGAGTTCCGGAATCGGCGTGACATGGTCATCGACGCGAAGGTCCACGGCGATGTCATCCAGCCCGCCGTAGCCTGCTCCCTCCCTGACGACCAGGAGTGCCGCCGACTGGCGTCCCCTGCGGTCACCACCGGCGGCGTCGCCGGCAGCAAGGGCCAAGAGCAGCCGGTGGGCGAGAGGGGTGTCGACCGAGCCGTCCAGCCAGGAGCGCTCGACCTCGGCCACCACTTCCTCGCCGGTGAGGACATTGCCCTGGATCGCGTAGCCGGGTCCGGTACGCCCGCCGGCCCACGCAAAGCAGGCCGGCCCGGTGTGCGAGGCCGCACCCCCGGCCGCATCCACGATGCCGACCTGCCGGTGGTCACGACCAACGTCTGAAGCCAGCAGTGCCGCCAACGCCTCGATAGCCGTGGCGCCGCCGTCGAGGATGAACAGCGCCTGCGGCTTGTAGCCGACATTCGCGTCGGCCTGCGTCGCGATCGCACCGATGCCGGCAACGGCCGCGGGAACCGCGGAGCCGACGGCAAGGAACTTCGAGGCGACGGCCACGCCCCAGGAGGTGCCGTCGGTTGCCACGATGGAGAACGTCATGCCGGGAGCGTATCTACTGGATCCCCGGGCGGAATGACACCGTTGTAGTTATCCCCACTGTGGACAGGGCCTGTGGATAACGCAGTGCGTCGTCGGCCGCCCGAGGGTCAGGAGATGGCTGCCTTGGTCTCCCGCGCCATCGCGAGCTCCTCGTTCGTTGGCACGACCATGATCGTGACCCGGGAATCAGTCGTGGAGATCACGCGGGGCTCTCGGGAACGCGAGGCGTTCGCCTCGGCGTCCATCACGAAGCCGAGTGGTGCCAGCCGGTCCAGAACGCGGGCGCGAACCAGGGCGTCGTTCTCGCCCACACCGGCAGTGAAGGTGAGGACGTCCACCCCGCCGAGTACCGCGAGGTAGGACCCGACGTAACTGACCAGCCGGTGCACGTACACGTCCATCGCCAGGTCGGCTGACTTGTCGCCCTCGTCGATCAGGTCGTTGATGTCGCGGAAGTCCGTGACACCGCACAATCCGAGCATGCCGGACTTCTTGTTCAGCAGGTTGTCCACCCCGGCCAGGTCGAGCCCCAGGCTGCGGCCCAGGAAGGCGTGCATGCCCGGATCGACATCGCCGGAGCGGGTACCCATCACCAGGCCGGCCAGCGGGGTCAGCCCCATCGAGGTGTCCACGGCAACACCACCCCTGATCGCGGAGATCGAAGCCCCGTTGCCCAGGTGACAGACGATCTGGTTCAGCGCGGAGTAGTCCTTGCCGAGCACCTCGGCCACCTTGCGCGACACGTAGCTGTGCGAGGTGCCATGGAAGCCGTACTTGCGGATGCCGTACGTCTTCGCGAGCTCGGCATCGATCGCGTAGGTGTAGGCCTCGGGCGGGAGGGTTGCGAAGAACGCCGTGTCGAAGATCGCGACGTGCGGCACGTCCGGCAGCGCCTCGCGGGCGGCCTCGATGCCGGCGATGCCCGGGGGGTTGTGCAGCGGGGCGAGCGGGCTGAGCTCGCGCAGCTTCTCCAGCACCCCGTCATCGATCACGACGGTGGAGCGGAACGCCTCGCCACCGTGGACGGTGCGGTGACCGACAGCCTTGATGGTGTCGAGGTCCGGACCGTGGGCGTTGAAGACCCGCACCAGGTACGTGAGCGCCCGGGCATGGTTCGGGAAGCCACGATCCACATGGACGGTCTCGCCGTCGAGCTTGTGGTCGAGGGTGCCGGATTCATCGCCGATCCGCTGGATGATGCCGCTGGCAACCACTGCCTCGCTGTCGGCATCGATCACCTGGTACTTGATCGAGCTCGAGCCGCAATTCAGCAGCAGGATCTGAGTGCTCACGCGTTCTCTCCTCTGGGTTCGGCCTGCGCCTGGATGGCCGTGATGGCCACGGTGTTGACGATGTCCTCGACGAGCGCGCCGCGGGACAGGTCGTTGACCGCCCGCTTCAGGCCCTGCAGCACCGGCCCGATCGCGACCGCGCCGGAGGAGCGCTGCACGGCCTTGTAGGTGTTGTTGCCGGTATTGAGGTCGGGGAAGATGAACACGGTCGCGCGCCCGGCGACCTTCGAGTCCGGCAGTTTCGTGCGGGCCACAGCGGCGTCGACGGCGGCATCGAACTGGATCGGTCCCTCCAGGGCAAGGTCGGGACGGCGTTCCCGGACGATCTCTGTCGCGGCGCGGACCTTGTCAACGTCCACCCCGGTGCCGGACGTGCCGGTGGAGTAGGACAGCATCGCAACGCGGGGCTCGATACCGAAGGCGACGGCGGTCTCCGCGGAACTGATCGCGATGTCGGCCAGCTGCTCCGCGGTCGGATCGGGGTTCACCGCACAGTCCGCGTAGACGACGACGCGGTCGGGCATGCACATCAGGAACGAGCCGGAGACGACATTGACCCCCGGCTTGGTCTTGATGAACTCCAGCGACGGCCGGATGGTGTTCGCGGTGGTATTGATCGCGCCGGAGACCATGCCGTCAGCCATGCCGAGGTGGACCATCATCGTGCCGAAGTACGACAGGTCCTTCAGCTTCTCCCGCGCCTGCTCGACGGTGACGCCCTTGTGCGCCCGCAGCCGGGCGTACTCCGCCGCGAACTTCTCCACGAGCTCCGGGTCGTTCGGGTCGAGCACCTGGACCCCGAGGAGACCGAGCCCGAGGTGGGTGGCCCGCAGCTTGATCGCCTGGGCATCGCCAAGGAGGATCAGGTTCGCCACGCCACGGCGCAGCAGGATGTCAGCCGATTCCAGGATGCGGTCATCGGTGGACTCGGGCATCACGATCGTGCGGCGGTCGTTGCGAGCGATGTCCTGCAGCTGGTGCTCGAACATCAGCGGCGTCATGACCTCCGAGCGATGCACCTCCAGGGCGCGCAGCAGGGCCGGGACGTCGACGTGCTCGGAGAACAGGCGGCGTGCCACCTCCACCTTGCGCCCGCTCGAGGTCATCGCACCCTCGAGGCGGAACATCTTGTCCGCGGCGGTGAAGGTGCCCAGCTGGGTCATGCCGATCGGCAACTCGTTGTGGATGCTGTTGATCAGCCGCGCGATGGTGTCGGGGATCTCGTAGCCGCCGAGCAGGATGATGCCGGCCAGCTGTGGGAAGGAGCCGGACGTGTGCGCCAGCAGCAGCCCGGGCAACAGGTCGGAACGGTCGCCGGGCATGATGATCGTCGACTCCGGCGTGAGCCGCCGCAGCACGTTCGGCAGCGTCATGGCCGCGACCAGGATGTCCTGGCTCTCGCGATCGAGCAGTTCGGGGTTGCCCAGCACCAGGTTGGCATCCACCGCCTCGAATTGGGCGCGCAGGGTGGGGGCGGCCAGCAGCCGGTCCGCCGGCAGGGCAGCGGTGACGACGCCGGGAAGCTTGGCCAGTTCGGTGCGGACGGCCTCGAGCTCCGCCGCGGGCACTTCCTCGCTGGACGCCCGGTCGAGTGAGGACACCCGGTTGGCGACTACTGCGATCACCTTCGCGTGGTGGTGCTGGAACTCGGCGAGGCCGCCCTCGGCTGCGGAACGGATCTCCTCAGGGGTCCGGTTCCTGCCGGAGACGACGAGGATCACCGGTGCGCTGAGGTTGGCCGCCACCCGGGCGTTGAAGGTGAGTTCTGTCGGTGAAGTGGTTTCGGTGTAGTCCGAGCCGAGGATCACCACCGACTCGTACTTCTCCTTAATCGCCGCATACTTCTCCACCAGGACGTGCAGGGCCGCGTCGGCGTCCGCGTGCAGCTCGGCGTAGGTGATGCCGACCGCTTCGTCGTAGGTCTGGGTGATGCCGGGCTGGCTGACGAGGATCTTCAGGATCTCGTCCGGGCGGCCGCTGCGGACGACGGGACGGAACACTCCCACCGAGCGGACGGTGCGGGTCAGGGCCTCGATCATGCCGACCGCCACCATGGACTTGCCCGTCAGCCCCTCCGGCGCGGCTACGTAGATGCTGTTGCTCACGCAGTCAGGCTATCGTCGCGCGGGGTTCGGACCAGACCGCTCACCGCTGTTGACCAACGTCAGCGGGCGACCGAGGCGATCCACTGCAGGTCGGCGGTCTGGCCCTCGACCCCGCCGGGGGTCTCGACGACGACGGGTGCTCCGGCGGTGGAAACCACCTCTGCGACGCCGTCGGGGTCGCAGTTGCCCTGACCGAAGTTGGTGTGACGGTCCGCGCCGGAGTCGAAGGCATCGCGGGAGTCGTTGGCGTGCACCAGGTCGATACGCCCGGTGATGGCCATGACCCGGTCGACGAGGCCGAGCAGTTCCATGCCACCGGCGTGCGCGTGGCAGGTATCGAGGCAGAAGCCCACGCGGTCGGCGTTCGGCGATGCGGAGATCGCGTCCCACAATTGGGCGAGCCGGTCGATGTGGCGGGCCATCGCATTCGCGCCGCCCGCGGTGTTCTCGATGAGCAGCGGCACGTCGATGGTGAGCCCGTCGATGGCCTTGCGCCAGTTGTCGAACCCGGTCTCTGGGTCGTCGCTGGCCAGCACGTGGCCGCCGTGGACGATCACGCCGGCCGCCCCGATCTGGGCTGCTGCGGTGAGCTGCTTCTGCAGGTGCTGGCGACTGGGAATGCGGATGCGGTTGTTGGTCGTGGCGACGTTCAACACATAGGGCGCATGCACGTACAGCTTCACGCCGGCAGCTTCCGCGTCGGCCTTCAGCGCCGCCGCTCCGCCGGGGTAGGCCACCTGCGGACCCTTCCACGCCTGCGGGTCGCCGAGGAAGAACTGGCTGAGTCCTGCCCCCCTCGCCTTCGCCTCGGCGATCGGGTCGGACTGGTCGACATGGGCACCCATCAACAACATGCCCAGCAGTCTAGGCAGCCGGTCCGACGACCGCTTCGGCGATCGCGCGATGCCTGGCCTCAGAAAGAGTCGAGCTCGGGAGGCGGTTCGTCGTCATGCGGTACGGAGGCGGACAGCCGCGCGAGGGCTGCCATCGCATCGTCCACCCGGGTGTTGGGCACGAGCAGGTGGTCGTGGTGGAAGCCCGCGATGACGTTGCACGGGATCCCGGCGGAGGCCAGGGTGTTGGCCACCGCAGCCGTCAGGCCCACCGAGTCGAGCGAGGAACTGACGGTGAGGGTGATCCAGGCGAACACCGAGGTGTACTCCAGCCGGAACGCGTCGGCCTTGTGCTGCTCGAGCACCAGGGAGGTGCCCTCCTCCTCATCCACGCTGGCAAAGGCCTGCAGGCCGGTCTCGCTGTTGGTGCTGACCATCACGAAATTCCCGGGGCGTATCTCGGGTTTCAGCCCGCGCAGGAGCTCGCTCAGGTCAACCAACCCCTGGTGCTTCAACGCCTGCCCCTCTCGACTGCGTCCAGTGTGCCATCGACCGGTTGGGCGGACGTGCACGCGCCCTGCTGCGCATGCGTACCTACGCTGGAGTAGGTTTGCCCTTGCACACCTCGAGGCGAAGGAGCTCCGATGGACGCCGGTCACTTGGCGGTCAGATTTGCGCAGGCCGCGGCGGCCCACGGCTCGCGTCCGGCCACCCGCGTGGCTGCCGGCGACGACTGGCTGGTTCGCACGTACTCCGAGCTGGCCGATGATGTGCGTCGGCTTGCCGGGCGGCTCATCGACCGCGGGCTCGAACCCGGCGATCGAGTGGGCATCTTCTCCACCAACCTGCCCGAATGGAGTCTCGTCGACCTCGCCTGCGCCTATGCCGGCCTGGTTTCCGTCCCGCTCTACCCGTCGAGTTCGATCGACCAGGCCCGCCACATCCTTGCCGACTCGGGCTGCAAGCTCGCCTTTGTGAACGGCAAGGCAGAAGTGGACAAGATTGCTGCCATCCGCGGCTCGCTGCCCGACCTCGCCAGGGTGGTCACGTTCGACACCGTCCACGGCGGCGACCAGACCACCCTCGCGGACGAACTTGCCGCAGCCCCTGCCGATCTCAGCACCGTTGACGCTCGCCTGGCGACGGCAGCTTCGTCCGACCTCGCAACGATCGTCTACACCTCTGGCACCACCGGCGAGCCCAAGGGCGTGATGCTGTCCCACCGGGGTTTCACCCATCAGATGGACGTGCTGAACCCCGCGCTGGGGATCACTCCCGAGGACTCGTCACTGTGCTTCCTGCCGCTCAGCCACGCGCTGGAGCGGGCCTGGACCTACATCGTCCTGTCCAACGGCTGTCTCAATACCTACGTGCCGGACCCGCGCACCGTCGCGGAGCTGATGATCAAGGCGAAGCCGACCATGCTGGTCAGCGTCCCGCGGCTGTACGAGAAGGTCTTCATCGGGGCGCAGGACAAGGTTGCCGACTCCCCGGTCAAGCAGCGGTTGATGGCGTGGGCGGTCGAGGTCGGCTCGGCGTTCCACCAGGCGGTCCGCGACGATGTGCCGCGCAGCGCTGCCCAGATCGTGAAGTACAAGATCGCGGACAAGCTCGTGCTGTCCAACGTGCGCGCGGCGATGGGCGGGCCGAAGAAGGTGCTCTCCGCCGGCGGCGCCCCGCTGCGCAAGGAGATCGAGGAGTTCCTGTTCGCCTGCGGACTCCTGGTGCTTCAGGGCTACGGCCTCACCGAGACATCGCCGGTCGTCAGCTTCCCCTCCTCATCCGGCTACCGATTCGGCACCGTGGGCCAGGTGATGGACGGCGGCGAGGTGCGGATCGCGGAGGACGGCGAGATCCTGTACCGCGGCCCCAACCTGATGCTGGGCTACTGGGGCAGGCCTGAGGACACCGCGGCTGTGCTGGTCGACGGGTGGCTGCACACCGGCGATGTCGGGCGCATGGACTCCGACGGCTACCTGACGATCACCGACCGCATCAAGAACCTGATCGTCACCAGCAACGGCAAGAACGTCGCCCCTGCGACGATCGAGGGGATGCTGGCGGCAGACCCGCTGTTCGAGTACACCCTGCTGCTGGGCGACAACCGGCCCTACCTGACACTGCTGGTCGCACCGTCCCTGCCCCATCTGGAGGACATCGGCAAGCAGCTGCAGCTCACCTGGGCGCACCGCGAGGAGTTGCTCTCCAATCCGGAGATCATCGCCGAGTTGCGCCGCCGGGTCTCCGCTCTCACGGAGAAGCTGGCCAGCTACGAGCAGATCCGTGACCTGCGTCTCCTCGTGGAGGAGTTCACGCAGGAGAACGGCCTGCTCACGCCGACGCTCAAGGTGAAGCGCAAGGAAGTGGAGCGCCGCTTCGCCCAGCTCGTCGACGAGATGTACGCCCTGGCAGGCAAGGGCCGCAAGTAGCCCACAGGAGTGCGGGGATCCGGCGCGATCAATCCCGCATTTGCCGGTGGGATTGCGTGGTTATCCCGCAGCGGGGATGGCGGCAAACAGGGGCGCTGGTTGTGCAATTCGGATCACGCCTACGGCACTGGGACAAGCATCCGAGTGAATGGCAAAGTGTACGAGTCTGTACGAACCCGACGTCCTGACGCGAGTTCTACTGCCGCCTAACGCTTCACTAGGACCAGTAGGCACGGACACCAGGGCTGGGGGGCGCTGGACCGACCGCACGTCTGAGGGGACGCGATCATGGCGGTGATCGCACATCAAACGCAGCGGTCGCACGCAACTTGCTCTGGGGCCGTGCCTGCTGCCATGTCCGCGTCGGCGAGGTCACCCCCGAACCGGCAACACCCCCAAGGGAGTTCCGTGCAATATCGGCCTACCCGCACCGAATTGGCCCAGCTCATCAACCAGGCGCGCCTGGATCGCCATCTCTCGATCCGTTCAGCAGGACGCATTGCCGGCGTGCCTGCGGCAACAGTGCAGGGGTGGCTGGCCGGCAGGCATTTCCCCACGCCGGCCCTGCGTCCCAAGTTCCTGCTGCTTGTCGAAGCCCTCGGGCTCACCGAGCACCTGCACGCCGCCCTTTGGCTGGATGAGGCCAACTGACCCGAATGGCGTCAAGGGTCATCAACAGAGGTGGACTGCTGCCACAATGCGGTCATGCCTGCCCCCAGGGATCGTGAAGAATTCGCTGCGTTGGTGAACGACGCGCGCCGGCGGCAGTACCTCTCCATCCGCGCCGTGGCCAGGCTTGCCCAGGTGCCACCGACGACCATCCAGGGCTGGCTCGACGGACGCCACTTCCCGAGCCCGGCGCTGCGTCCGAACTACCTGCTGCTCGTCAGCCAGCTCGGCCTTGACGACCAGGTCCCCGACCACATCTGGGACGACTCCCACACCCCTGCTTGACGCCTCAGGGAGCGGGGGTGATGGTGACCCTCGCTGAGTAGGCGTCCGTGGTTCGATAGCCCGGCCGTGTCACCCGCACCCGCACGCGCACCGCTGCGCCCACCTGTGCCGCTGACGGGGTCAGGGTCGGCGAGGTCGCCCTGGCCAGCTCCTTTGTCCCGGCGTACCACTGGTAGCTCACGCCGCTCGGAGCTGGCGCCCAGGCGCCCGCGTCCGCGGTGAGCCTGCCGCCGACCACCGGATCACCGGTGATCGTCGGGACGCCGGCGGAGCTGAACTCGCCCTTCGCAACGGTCGACGTCACCGACGTCACCGACATCGTCGCGTAGCCGGCCTTGCGGGCTGTGATGGTCACCGACAGCTTCTTCCCGGTGTCGGAGGGCGTCGGGATGTATGTCGGAGCCGTCGCGCCGGAGATGGCCTTCCCGTTCCGCTTCCACGCGAACCCAAGGCTGTCGGGCACCGCTGCCCAGGCGCCGGGGTCGGCCGTGACCCTCTGGTCGGTCGCCGCGGTGCCGACGATCCTGGGCTTCGGCGCACGGGTGAACTTTCCCTTCACGACCGCTGTGGTGCCGTCGGTCGCCTTCGTTGTCGTTCCGGCGACCGAGGTCGCTGTCACGCTCACCGAGATCTCCTTGCCGACGGTCCCTGCGCCCACGACATAGGTGGCTGCAATTGCTCCCGGAATGACCTTCGACCCGGCACGCCACTGGTAGGTAAGGGTCGCGTCGGCAGGCACCCAGGTGCCGGGGACGGCGGTGAGCGTCCGGCCCACCCGCGGGCTCCCGCCGAGACCCGGCTCCGTCCAGGGGGCTGGCAGGAAGCTGGCAGGCACCGGCGTTTTCGCCAGCGGCCAGGCGCGGCCGCGTCCGACGGTCGGCAGGCAGGCGTGCGCACCCTTCAGGCCGCAACGGGAATTCAACGGTTGGCTCACGGGGACGCCGGTCCACCACGACGTCTGCTTCATCGCGCCGTCCCAGGACAGTGAGATGTGAACATGGTTCTTGTGGTTGGCCGTCACCGAACCCCGGTTGGCCATCTTCCGCCAGCCGAGTTCCGGGTAGTACAGCGACCAGATCTGCTGGTTCCAGATGATGTACATGACGCCGAGCCGGTAGGCCATCTCACCGTTGTTGGCCGTCAGCCACTTCACGGCCTGGCCGACCCGCTTGCGCTGGCTGGCCGACTTGACGTTCATCCGCCAGTCGAGGGCCCTGCCCTCCTTGTGCTCTGACGTCGTCCCCGCGCCGCACCCGCGCGAGATCCCGGACGAAGACCCGCCCCAGGTCGCGATCAACAGCTTCAACACCGCTTTCGCCCCCGGCTTGGCCGTCGGCGTGCAGGTGGACTGCGGCATGTAGCCGAGGTGGGCGTCGATCGTTGCCGAGGCAAGGGCCTTCGGTGGCGGCGGCACCTTGGCGATCGATGCGGGAGCGGGGCCGGCGAGGAGCAGGCTGACGGTGGCGATGGCTGCGATGCCGGCGGCCAGTCTGCGCATATCTGTTCCTTCGATCGGCGGACGCCCGTGCGGTGGCAGGCTAGCGTCGCCCCGTTTGCCGCAGCCAGGGTCTCAGCCTGGACCGAGTTTGGAACCGTCCCCAATCTGGTCCGCAACTGGTCCACTGCGGCCCGGACCAAATTGGGGACGGTTCCAAACTCGGTCCAGACTCGCTCCTCCGGTCGGTAGGGACGGCCCAAATCGGACGCCTCCAGCGGTGACCGCCGACGGTCGTCGGGGGCGATTCGCTCGGCCGGCCCGCCCCCGGTAGTGTTGGGCCTTGGCTGTTGCATCGGCGACAGCCGTTTGCTACGCCCTCCTGCCATGGGATCCGCTCATGGCCGCTCTAGACCAGAGGAGGTGGAGTTCGCGTATGCGCAAGTATGAAATCGTGGTAATCGTCGACCCGGAGGTTGACGATCGTCAGGTGAACGCCCTGCTGGAGAAGCCGCTCGCCGGCTTTACCAAGGCCGGTGGCACTGTGGACAGCAATGAGGTGTGGGGCCGGCGTCGCCTGTCTTACGACATCAACAAGAAGTCCGAAGGCATCTACGTCGTGATCAACGTGACCGCTGAGCCGGCCGTTGTGAAGGAAATGAATCGCCAGTTCACCCTCAACGAGCAGATCATGCGGACGAAGGTCATCCGCCCCGACCTGAAGGTCTGAGTACCCCTCGCGCACTGTCGGTACCAACTGACAGTCTTGTGGGGTCCTGAGCAAAGTCCGATCGAAAGAACCAAACATGGCTGGCGAAACAATCATCACCGTTGTCGGCAATCTGACCGCCGACCCGGAGCTGCGCTTCACGCCGTCCGGAGCGCCGGTGGCGAACTTCACTGTCGCCTCGACGCCCCGCACGTTCGACAAGCAGTCGAACGAGTGGAAGGACGGCGACGCCCTGTTCCTCAACTGCGCTGTCTGGCGCCAGGCGGCGGAGAACGTTGCCGAATCCCTCACAAAGGGGATGCGGGTCATCGTTCAGGGCCGGTTGAAGCAGCGCAGCTACGAGACCCGTGAAGGCGAGAAGCGCACGGTGTTCGAGTGTGAGGTCGAAGAGATCGGTCCCGCGCTGAAGTACGCCACCGCCAAGGTCACCCGGTCCTCCGGGGGCAGCGGCGGCGGCAACTACTCCAGCGGTGGTTCGTCCGCGGGTGGTGGAGGCTCCTCCTGGAGCAACTCAAACTCCAATTCCAACTCCAACGCGGGCGGACAGAACGATCGCAGCGGCGGTGCTGACCCGTGGGCCTCGGCCCAGAGCGAAGAGCCCCCGTTCTGATCGAACCGGCGCCGGAACCCCGGCGTCGCCAGTAGTAGTCATTCCGGCGTGCAGCCGGGCTTCTCAGAACCTAGGAGAGCACCACAATGGCCTCACAGCGAAAGCCTGTGAAATCAAAGAAGGTCGCGCCGGCGAAGTCCATTCGCATCGGCACGATCGACTACAAGGACACCGCCCTACTGCGGAAGTTCATCTCCGAGCGGGGCAAGATCCGCGCTCGCCGTGTCACCGGTCTGTCGGTGCAGGAGCAGCGGAAGGTCGCGATCGCGGTCAAGAACGCTCGCGAACTCGCACTGCTGCCCTACGCCTCGACCGCTCGCTGATAAGGGGCTGACATGAAGCTGATTCTCACTGCCCCAGTCGACCACGTCGGCGTCCCCGGCGACATCGTCGAGGTCAAGGACGGCTACGGCCGCAACTTCCTGCTGCCCCGCAGCTTCGCGATCAAGTGGACCCGCGGTGCGGAGAAGCAGATCGACGGCATCAAGCGGGCGCGCGACGCCCGTGAGATCCGTGGCGTCGAGCACGCCGTCCAGGTGCGCGAGCAGCTGGAGGCCCTCACTGTCACCCTGCCGGCGCGCACGGGTGCTGCCGGCAAGCTGTTCGGTGCGGTCACCGCTGGTGACATCGTGCTGGCGCTGAAGAAGTCCGGTGGCCCGGCCATCGACAAGCGTTCGGTCGAGATCGGCAAGCCGATCAAGGTCGTTGGCCCTCACACCGTCGGCCTCAAGCTGACCTCTGGTGTCGTCGCTCACATCACCGTGAACGTCGTCGCCGCCTGAGTTCCGACTCAACAGCCAAGGCGCCGGTCTCCCTCGTGGAGACCGGCGCTTTCTGCGTCCCCGCCGTCCCCGAGTTGTCAGAAGCACAGGACGTCAGGGCGGCCCGTGAGCCTGTTCCTCCGGCCGCTGGAGCGTCCGTCGTCGAGACTCCTTGCGTTCTCGTCGCTGACGCGCCGGGAAAGTGCCGTCGTCTGACAAGTCGGTTGTGGGACGGGCGTTAGGGTGGCGGGGTGACCCAGCAGACGCCTCCCCGCGACGTTCGGGCCGCCCTGTCCCGGGCCTTCACCAGGGTGAGCGACGCGGTGCGGCGGATGGGCCCGCGGCTCTGGACTGCGATCGCGATCGGCGTCGTC